>JAKAVL010000010.1 GCA_021817305.1 Microcaldota archaeon
GTTCTCGAATGCCCCATCTCATCCCCCTATTGGTTAAAGTCCTCATGACTTGTATATCCCTTACAAACTCTAATTCCTTTGTCGTGAGGACATTATTTCGGGATATGACAACGACAACGCCTAATGCAACCTTTATATAGGTGAAAAGACACTATATCACAGTACGCCTGCCGATGTGGGATTATAGAATCGGCAAGCATGTAAAGATATCTAAGCGCGCGGTTGGTCTGATGATTGGTGGCGACTACAAAACGTTGATATTGGCTTTTGCTGTATTGTCGATGGCAGTTGCACAAACGGCCTTTGCAGGATCCTCAGCGAATAAAGGGGGCTATGCATATGTTGTCCAGGATGGCGGACTGATAGTAATAAACACAACAACTAACACAATAATCGGATCGCTGGATACTGGCTCCCAGTATCTTCAAGAACCATACGGCCTCGCTATATCGCCTAATGGCGAATATGCATATACTATCAATGATCAGCCTAATTACGCGGGGCTTATGAAAATTAACTTGTCAACTGGAACTATAAAGCAATTCGTCCCTAATGCAGGTTATCTCATCGCCATATCACCAGACGGAACATATGGTTACGTAAGCGACTGCAATTTAACCAATGATAATTGCATATCTGTCTTTAATACATCAACTGGCACTATAGAAGCCACCATACCGGACCCCAACTGGAACTGGGCGCCATTTGATGCTGCGTTCTCTCCAGACGGCACGTTTGCCTATGTGACTGTTCCGTTTCCCGGGCCTGGAACAAATGACATATCGATAATAAACACCGAGACTAACAAGGTCGAAGGAGGCTTCAACGTTCCTGGCACACCATGGGGTGTGACCTTCCTGCCTAACGACAACCGCGCATACATCAGCGCAGTGTCAAACGTGTATGTAATTGATACATCAACAAACGCAATCATTGATACAATACCTACATCTTACACCAACTGCGATGAGTGCGGTTACCTCGCTGCATCTCCTGATGGAAAGTACGTGTATGTAGTGTGGTCTTACGCTAACGCTCAGTCGCCTGTAAATGGCATCACAATTATCAACACCACCACAAACAGGGTTGTTGGAAACATAACGTCAACCCAGTTCTCTTACTCAGAAGGCGTCGCATTCGGCCCGTACACTCCCTCACCAGCTCCTGCACCACCCATTCTGTCATTCAGCGCAGGAAACAGCGTACCCTACGGCACTAACGACCTGATAACCGCGGCAAATTCGATAGGAAACTCAAGAGACGTCATTCAGCTTACGGTCTCAAACACCCTGACCAATGCTGTGGTGGAGAGCAACTCAGGCACACCAGCAACGTCGAACGACATTTGCAGCAGCCCTGCAGCTATAACGCAATGTCTTGGCGCAGGCACCTACAAGGTCGTTGCAAAGGACCTGCACAACAGCCTTACAACCACAAACACGCTTACGATAACGCAGCAGGTCCCAATATCCAATCTGAATGATCTGCTGACGCTCACGCTTCCAACATCGAACTCGATGGACTACAACGGCGCAAACTCGCCGGACATAACGGCAGCGATCACGTCCGTGGACAACCAGCTCACCGCTAACGTCATCGTCAACGGCAACGTTTTCAACTCAATGTTCATCGGAACGAACACCTTCACCGTCGGGCCCGGCGCAAACACATACTTCATAACAACATCAACACCAGGCAACGGCAACTACCTCCCTGCAAGCGCTTCAAACACGTTCGTCATAACTTCAGCTGCTCCTGTTACCCTATCGCAGCCTATGCCGGACAAGACGGTGCTCGACTTCGGGCAGTATGTCACTTACAATGTGGTCATTGCGGGCGGTGTCGGGCCTTATACGGTCAACCTGCTCGAGAACGGCATAATCGCAAACACGATAGCGGTGCCTGCGGGTGCTGGCGCAGGCCCTGGCAACATATTAGTTTTCGGGGCAAACGTGCCGGGCATAGGCCCCGATTCATACAACGCTGTTGTTTTCGATGCAGGAACCAGCAGCACGTCAAATTCCATCAGCAACGTTATAACAGTAAATCCGACCCCCACAATAACCCTGACTGCGGCACCGGCCTCTGTAACGACGGCAGGCATGGAGACGCTTACCGCAAACATAGTCGGCGGCACTGGTCCTTATACCATAACCTACTATCAGTCTGACGGCACTCCCGTGGGAACCGGAACCCTAGGCGCGGTCTCGGGCAGCAATGTCCTGGCGTTTACGCCATCGACGCCGGGCGCATTCACGTACAATGCCGTAGCAGTAGATACTGGAACGAGCGCCTACTTCACGTTCAACTCAGTGCCTTCCTCGTTAGTCAATGTCGCGTCTCCGCCTCCAACAACTACGATAAGCAACACAAATAACGGCGGGGGAGGGGGCGGCGGAGGTGGCGGAGGAGTCGTAGGCGGCGGCACATTCAAGCCAGCAGTTTCTGCATTCAACAGCACCTGCTATCAGATAATCAATCTGACGACTCCGGACTATGCCGTTGTCAACTTCGCCAATGTGTCGTTCAACATACGCGCTAACTTCATATCGCCTACCGATGCGGGCATAACAATCAACGGCACAGCATCATACACCCTGTACCTGAACAGTGCGATACCGATACTGGATACTGCGGCTTACAACTACACTCTTGAGCTTACGGGCATATCCTACATACCCGCGGTGCACACCATAACCCTGAGGGCATGCTCGATAAGCAGGATACAACCAAACACAAACGTGCCTTCGAATGCAACGAACAGGAGCACGTCAAACACCACGGTGAGCACTTACACCACTACCCTGCCAACGACCAGCATCATGGCCTCGAACATAGTCTCAAGCAATGCCATAACAACGGTGCCGTCTTCGCATTCCTTGCCCGCATGGATACTATGGCTTATAATCCTCATAGTGCTCCTGGCCATACTGCTGTGGCTATTCCTGATACTATGGAAAAGGCGCAGGAAGAAAGACAGGAAGCAGACTTCCTGACAGGCTCCACGCAGAGACAAAGTATTATAAGGGCAAAAACCCTATCCATACTGTGGTTCAATGGCAGCGGAGAGGAATACAGATAAGCAGGCATACGCACAGCTCAGGTACATGCAGAACGTATACTCGCAGCAGTACGAACTCCTAGAGGAGCAGATGGCGACGTACTCATTGTCGCTCGACTCGATAAGAAAGGGGGCGCAATTCCTCGGGGAATCCAAGCAGGCGAGCAACGCCAAGACCTTAGTCAACATCGGCGGCGGGGCATACGTCGAGGCTTCCCTTCCTGAACTGAAATCAACGCTTGTGTATGTGGGTTCAGGCTATCTCGTAGAGAGAAGCGTCACAGAGGCAAAGGCGTTCATAGAGGGCAACCAGAAGAAACAGGAAGAGCTCCTCAAGAAGCTTGACGCGGAGAGGCGCAAGCTGCAGAATGAATTGATGAGCATAGCATACAGGATGGAAGCTATGCAGAACAAGCAGCAGGTATAAAAATGTTCGAAGGCCTGAAGAAAAAGCTCTCAAGCTTTGCGAGCAGGCTCGCGAAGAAGGAAGAGGAGAAGCTGGAGGGGGAGCAGAAGGCTCAGGAGCCGGCGCAGCAGTCGTCTGCAGATGCGGAAAAGATTCCAGAGCCAGCAGCCGAGACAAAGCCACAGGTTCCCAAGCACGCAGAAGAGCAAAAGGCGGAAGTGCAGGAAGTCAAAAAGCCAGAGCCGGCAGCAGAGCCGACGACTGTGCGGGAAGACCGATACACCGACATGCCAACTGCAAAAACACCAATTCCCGCGTCAGAGGCCGGGCCAGAGGCTCCGGATGCAGTAGCGCGGCGTCCAGAAAAGCCGAAAGAGGTTCAGAAGCAGGCAGCAACGCCTGCGCAGGAACGCAAGGAGCAGCCGCGCGCGACAATCGCCACAAAGATAAAGGGCATATTCCTCCGCGAGATAAGCGTGAAGGACGAGGACATAGAGCCATTCATCGAGGATCTCCGTACATCGCTCCTGCAATCAGACGTCAATTACGATGCAGCCGAGAAAATACTCGAGGGCATAAGGAAGGGCCTTGTTGACAAGAAGCTCAGCTCAAGGGGCATAGACTCGCAGATATCGCAGGTAATACGCAGCTCTATACTCGATATACTTAGGAAAAGAAGCGCGATAGACCTGGTCAAGATGGCCGCCGATATGAAATCGCGCGGAGAAATGCCGCTAAAGATACTCTTCATAGGACCGAACGGTGCCGGCAAGACCACAACGATGGCCAAGCTCGCGCACATGTTCCTCAAGAACGGGTTCTCGTGCGTTCTCTCCGCAAGCGACACGTTCCGTGCGGCAGCCATCGAGCAAACTGCCATACACGCTCAGCGCCTCGGCATAAACGTGATAAAGGGCACGTACGGCGCGGATCCGGCGAGCGTCGCCTTCGACGCAATTGCTCACGCGAAAGCGCACCGCATCGACGTTGTCCTCATAGACAGCGCAGGCCGCCAGGAGACAAACAAGAGCCTGATGGACGAGGTTAAGAAGATGGTGCGCGTCGCAAAGCCTGACCTCAAGGTCTTCGTCGGGGAGAGCATCGCGGGCAACACGCTGCTTAACCAGGTGCGCGAGTTCAACGCGGCAGTGGGCCTTGACGGGGTGATACTCACCAAGCTGGACTGCGATGCGAAAGGCGGCAACACGCTGTCGATAATAAGCGAGGCTGACGTTCCAGTGATATACCTGGGGCTGGGCGAAGGCTACGATGACATCATGCCATTCAGCCCGGAGTTCATCGCCGACAACATAGTCCAGAACAACTAAGCTGCGCAGCTGCTTTTCATGCAGATTATGCGACAGGCAGTATGGGCGAGTCCTCAAATTTGCCGGCCTGCCTGAAGCCCCTTAACCCCGGCACAAGACTTTCGATCTCCTCCTGCGCCAGAAGCATGTTTGTCCCATCAATGCCGCTTTGCACGATCGAGGACCTCTTCCCCTCGTGTGCACAGGCGAACAGCACAGTATGCCTTGGGGTGCTATTCTGCTCAGCATGCACCGGCATCTGTCTCTGCAGCTCCCTCAACTCTGTAGGAGCTTCCCTTCTCCTCGCAAAAACGTCTCTTACTCGCATATGGTCACCATTTGGTCGCACGGTAAGTAACAATGTACGGGCTTTTTATTCTTGCCATTTTGGCCCAAATAGCGGACTATCCTGGCCGCCGCAATTTTCATGCGCTGGAAAAAGTAATTTAGCCCTTTGTTCCTTATTGTCCTTGCAGCAATCCAGTGACGAAATGGAATACGATAGCCATGAATGCGATGTACTTGTTATAGGCGCCGGAGGCGCAGGCATGCGCGCCGCCATCGCGGCGCTGGATAAGGGCTGCAGCGTAATAATGCTCTCGAAATCGGTGCTTGGCAAGGCGCATACGGTCATGGCAGAGGGAGGCATAGCCGCATCTGTCGCAAACGTGGATTCGGGGGACGACTGGAAGACCCATTTCAGGGACACAATTGTCGAGGGTTGCTATATCGGCAACTGGCGCATGGCAGAAATACTAGCGAAGGAGGCTCCAGGCGCAGTATACGAGCTTGAGCGCTTCGGTGCGCTTTTCGACAGGACAACGGAGGGCAAGATAATGCAGCGCGCCTTCGGAGGGCACACATTCAAAAGGCTCTGCCACGTCGGCGACAGGACCGGCCTTGAGATAATACGAACGCTGGAGGACAAGATACTGCACAGGAATGCGAAGGTGTTCGACGAGACCGTAGCGACGTCCCTTGCAAAGGACGGGGACAGAGTCGTGGGCGCGATAGGCTTCCACATGCGAACCGGCAGGTTTGCGGCCTTCAGCGCCAAAAGCACCGTGATAGCGACCGGAGGTCTCGGCAGGATATACAAGGTCACCTCGAACTCGTGGGAGGGAACGGGCGACGGGATAGCCCTGGCGTTCAAGGCGGGCGCGGAGTTATCGGACATGGAGATGATGCAGTTTCATCCAACTGGGATGGTGTGGCCTCCGGCAGTGCGCGGCCTTCTCGTCACAGAGGGCGTACGCGGCGAAGGCGGAATCCTATACAACAGCAAGAACGAGCGCTTCATGTTGAAGTACTCGCCAGAAAAGAAGGAACTGGACGCAAGGGACATAGTGGCAAGGTCGATATACTACGAGATACAGAAAGGCAACGGGACAGAGCACGGCGGCGTATATCTGGACATCGCATACAAGGGAAGGGAATTCATCATGAAGAAGCTTCCTGGCATGTACGAGCAGTTCAAGGAGTTTTCCGGCGTCGACATAACCAAGGATCGCATGGAGGTCGCGCCAACGACTCATTACTTTATGGGAGGCATACGCGCAGACCCGGAGAGCTGTGCAACCACCGTGGACGGCCTTTACGCTGCAGGCGAGAGCGCAAGCGGGCTTCATGGAGCGAACAGGCTCGGAGGAAACTCCCTTGCAGACATACTCATATTCGGCAGGCGGGCCGGGGAGCATGCGTCAGAGCATGCGAAAGGCATCGCCGCGCATCATATAAGCCGTACTGATGTGGAAAGGGAAGCCGGCAGGATCATGAGATATCTGGACGGCCATCCGGATGCAAAGAGCCCTTACCTGCTTACGGACAGGCTTCGGGAGGCAATGCAACGGCATATGGGAATAATCCGGGACGGCGAGGGCATAAGGAAAGGCCTAGGGATAATCAAGGGCATAAAGTCAGAGCTTATCGGCGTGGGAGTGAAGGGAATCATGGACTTCAATCAGGGCCTGATCGAGTGCATAGCCCTCGAGCACATGACCGTTCTCGCGGAGTGCATGATGGCAAGCGCGCTCGAGAGGGAGGAAAGCAGGGGCGCGCACGCGCGCAGCGATTTCCCGAAGAAAAGACAAGAATGGAAGGTAAACATAATCTGCGTCAACAGGGGCGGGAAAGTATCCCTGTCGCACAGCAAGGTGCCAGAACCTCCGATGGAGCTTGCAGAGATAATCGGTGAGGAACGCTATGCATGACAACGCAATAAAACTCAGGGTATTCAGGAAAGGTCCCGGGGACAAGGGCCCCGGAAGGTACGATGAGTTCAAAGTTCCGCTCGAGGAAGGCATGTCGGTGCTCGACGCTGTCAATTACGCAGTCGAGAACCTCGACTCCACGATCTCCGTGCGCTGGAACTGCAAGGCCGCACACTGCGGCTCATGCGCCGCAGAGGTAAACAATTATCCTAGGCTGATGTGCAAGACGCGAATTGAGGACCTGGGCCCTGTCGTAACAGTCCATCCCATGGGTGCGTTCCCTCTTGTCAAGGACCTCGTCACGGATCTGTCGGGCAACTTCGAGATCGACGGAAAAATCAAGGAGTTTCGGCCAAAAGAAGGCTTAGGGGAGCCATGGATCATGCATGACATAGACGTCGGGAGGGCGCAGGAATTCAGGAAGTGCATAGAATGCTTCCTGTGCATGGACGTCTGCCACGTTGTCAGAGACCACGGTACAAAGTATGTTGGGCCCAGGCGTGTAATCAAGGCCGCTGCGCTCGACATGCATCCGATGGATACGATTGACAGGTCCGTATCTCTCACAAAAGACGGCGGCCTTGGCCTGTGCAACGTCACAAAATGCTGCCAGGAGGTCTGCCCCGAGCACATAAGCATCACAGACAACGCAATAATACCGGAGAAGGAACGCGCGGCAGACAAGTTGTACGACCCCGTCCTCATGCTCGTTGACAAGCTGAAAGCCCTGGGCAAAGGTGAAGAAGATGGCACTAAAAAGAATGAGTAAATACCTGCCAAGCGAGCTCCTCGAGTACAACCCTAGGCTCTACGCGTTCGTGTCGCTTCTCGCCGTATCCGTGATCGCATTCTTCGTATTCCCCATGAAGGAGTTCATGGGCTACATAGACCCGTTCTACTCCCCGACGATCCTCGTTCTGCCGTTCATAGGGCTGTACCGGCTGACGTGCTACGCCTACAGGAAGGACTACAACCGTCACATATTCAAGCATCCGGTCGCATGTCCCGTGGCGGAAAGGATGGATTCGCGCTCGAGGAAATACACGGGGGAGCGGAGCGCCATCTTCAAGGTGGAGAACCTGCACCGGTATTTTCTCTACCTCTCGATAATTCTGCTGCCGTTCTTCTACTACGACGTCTTCGTTTCATTGACATATTCCGGCATGCTGCTGCTCCGGCTCGGGAGCATAATCCTTCTGGTCAACGCAGTGCTTCTCACCCTCTACGTGCTGTCCTGCCATTCTCTCCGCAGCCTCATCGGCGGAAGGAACGACTGCTACAGCTGCATGAAGCTCGGGGGATTCAGGAAGAAGGTGTATGACAGGCAGTCATGGTGGAATGCACATCACGAGGAGCTGGCGTGGCTAAGCCTGATATTCATAATCTTCGTAGACCTGTACCTTCGCGGACTCGCGGCAGGCATGCCGATAGACTTTGCCTTCATGGTGATGCATTGAAGAGAATCCCATCAAAATACCGGTTCCCGATGTTCTTCGCGGGCGTGATGATCGTGATACTGTCGGGCATGTTGAACAAGTACGCGCTCATTGGCCTTGACGAGACTGAGACCGGCGTTATACTGGGATTCACCATACTTGTTCTATCGATTGCGGCATAGCAAGCCCCGGGCTTTTAGCCTGGAAGGAGGTACGTACTCTACAAATACAAATACTTAAATATCTGTACGTTTAAAGTACAAATATGGTAACTGTTACGAGTGCTGCAGAGGCCCTTGCGGCCCTGAACGGGTGGTGGACCACAGGCACCATAAGCGCGAAGCTTGCCAGACCCTACCGCAGGAAGGCGTTTGCCGAGGCGCTGAGGCTGCTTAACGAACATAGGCAGATACTCATGCTGACAGGAATACGCAGGGTAGGCAAGAGCACAATGTTGTACCAGCTTATCCAAACCCTCCTTGAGTCAGTGCCTCCTAAGAATATAATATACTTCAATTTCGATGCCGGGTCGTCCGGCCTGCTTGCGCTCCTGGGCGAGTACCAAAGGATAACGGGAATCGACTGGAAGAACGAGCGCGTATACCTCTTCCTCGACGAGGTACAGAAACACTACGGATGGAGCTCGCAGGCGAAGATGCTCTACGACGCATTCCCGAACCTGAAGATAACTGTTTCAGGATCCGCGTCGCTACAGCTGGAAAGCCGCGCAGCAGACGACCTTACCGGCCGCTACTTCCGGGTGGACATGAAGCCTCTGTCCATAATTGAATATTACGAGCTCAGGACAGGAAAGGTCGTGGAGAGGCCGGAGCTGTACATGAGCGAGCTGAGGAGCGAGGCAGACAGGTATATGCTAAGGCAGTTTCCCGAGGTTGTATCCTGGGAGAACGACGCGGACATAAAGCAGTACATACGCGAGAGCGTCATAGCCAAGATAACAAGGAGCGACCTGCCGGACACCTTCAAGGACGTAAACTTCAGGCTGCTCGAAGCCATGATATCGTCTTTCTTCAGCAGGCCCGGCATGATAATAAGCGTGGATACACTCTCAAAGGAGTACAGCATAAGCAAGACGACTCTGGAAAACCACCTGTTTTACATGGAGTTCTCCAGGCTGATACGCGTGGTCAGGAACTTCAGGCCCAGTATACGTATGGAGTCTAGGAAGCTCAGGAAGGTATACCCATACAACATCGCGCTTGCCCTTTCAATGCATGCGGCTGAGCCGCAGTATGCCCTAGAAACAGCGGCAGCCTCACGCATCGATGCCTCCAACTACTGGCGCATGGGGGCAAGGGAGGTGGACTTCATAACAAGGGAGCCGCTGCTGCCTATCGAGGTCAAATCTGGCAACAGAGTGCGCCCTGAAGACATGGGCAGTGTAAGGTACTTTATGGACCGCTTCGGCGCAAAGGACGCCGTGATAATCTATAACGGAAACCACAAGTCAAACGTAGGAGGCATAAGGCTGTTGCCCTTCGCGGACTTCCTTGTGGAAGGTATATCGCACTGATGCAGACGCCCCTTTCCGCCCCAAAGCCAAGCCCCACGCGCCGCGCCCCCGAAGCTGGGCTACGTGGTCGAGAACGCAACGCCAAACGGACCATTGAAGCCCGAAGTTATCGCACCTACTACTGTGTTCGTGGCTGTGTTGATTATTACTACGTTACCTCCGTTGCAAGCTAGACAATTCGGCACATAAGCATACGTTCCATCATGTGAAAACGCGACGGCCCATGGACCGCTGAATCCGGAGGTTATTGCATTTACCACAGTGTTCGTCGCTGTGTTGATTATTACTACGTTATTTGCGCCATCGTTTGCAACATATACATACGAGCCCCCGACCGGGCTACTGCCCGACGTTATGGCGAACGTGCCTGAATACGCGCTGTTCACCGTTGTGGGATGTGCGTCTGTAACTATCACGTTGAACGCCTCCGGCGAGTTTGATACATCCGACAAAGACGTGGTGTACGAGAACGTGTTTGTTGTTAAGGAAACGCCTGCGTACAGCTGGGTTGCTACAATCGCGTTGGTTATCGAGTTGACTACAATCCAGTTGTATGTGTATGAGGAGGTTCCTCCGGACACTGTTGCGGTGCACGATACGGCTGCTCCGGATGTTACAGAAGCGGGTGAAGGGCACGAAGACAGCGAAACCGTAGGTGAGACGTATGATCCGCCGCCTCCAGATGAACCCAGAGAGTTGGAGGTTGATGCCTTCGCGGTGAGCGTGCCGATCTGGCTCACCTGACCTGTTGCACTGCCCTTTGTGTACTGTACCCATAACGATCCTGTGAACTGCGTTCCTATTACGTTAGAGGACAATGAACACTGGAACGTCATGCTTATCTTCTGGCCCTGCACCACGTTAGTCGATGCAGATACGAATGCGGAAGGGGCATTCGTTGAGTTAACGCATGCTGTACCTGTAATGCTTATAGGGACTCCAAGCGCCTCGCCTAAATTTACCATGACGTTGCCTGTTGTGTTCATTATTGGATTGGAGCACAGGAACCCTGACTGCGAAATGCATGATGTAGAAAGCGCTCCTGTGCCGTTGAAGATCCCAGTATAGTAAAGCCCAAATATCACTATCCTATGACAAGAATCGACCAGCCGTAGGTCATGAGGTACTCCATTGCGGACTGGAGCCTTGCCTTAGAACGAGACTCTTGGCAAAATACGCTTCCTCTCACTAGACGCACCAGCCCTTCTGCGCATGGCTTCACAGTCTATACTACCATGCAAATGCTTAAATTCCTTCTGCCGTGTAGCACCCTCTAGCGACACGGCCCGCTACACGTTTCCGAACTCCCTGCGCGGATCAAGTATCCTGTCCAGGGTCTTCTTGTCGAGAATGCCCTTCTCCAGGCACACCTGCTTTATGCCCTTGCCCTCCCTGAGCGCTATCTTCTCTATCTCTGCTGCCTTTGCGTATCCTATGTATTGGTTCAGCGCAGTTGCGAGCTCAAGGTCCATGTCGAGGTGCTTGCTTATCGCGGACTCGTTCGCCTCTATGCCGCGTACGCAGTGCGCGTCGAATATGCGCACTGCATTCGCAAGAATCTCTATTGATGATATCAAATCATAGGATATCACTGGCGTGAAGACATTCAGCTCGAGTTGCGCGCCGTACACCGCATTGCGCATGGTGTGCACCTTGCCCATTACCTCGTAGCACACCATGTTCAGCATTTCCACTACGCTTGGATTCACCTTGCCTGGCATTATGGACGAGCCGGGCATGACCGCGGGCAGCGCTATCTCATTGAGGCCCGCCCTGGGTCCTGAGGCAAGAAGGCGCAGGTCGTTCGCGATCTTCGTAAGCGCCACTGCGCACGCGTCTAGCGCATTGGCGAGGCCGAGCTGTTCGAGCCTGAACGACATCGCAGTGAACTCGCTCCTGTCCCGCCTTACCCTGGCGCCGAACTCCCTGCCCAGCTCCCTTACCACGTTCTCCGTATAGGCCTTTCCAGCGTTTATGCCAGTTCCTACTGCGGTGCCGCCTATCGGCACTTCGAGGAGCTTATCAGACGAGGCCTTCAGGGAATCAATGCATTTATATACCGCGCCGGCATACGCCCCGAACTCGTCGCCCAGCCTCATCGGCACCGCATCCTGGAGGTGCGTTCTGCCTGTCTTGATTGTCTTCGAGAATTCGCGCTCCTTTGCCCTCAGGCTCCTTTCGAGGGATTCCATGGCGGGCACAAGGTGCCTTGTTGCCAGGTCGTAGCATGTGATGTTCACTGCAGTCGGATAGGTATCATTTGTTGACTGCGACATGTTGACATGATCGTTTGGGTGCACTATTTTGTACTCGCCCTTCCTGCCCCCGAGGATCTCTATGGCCTTGTTTGCTATTACCTCATTCACGTTCATGTTAGTGCTTGTTCCGGCGCCGGACTGGAATACATCCAGCGGAAACTGGCTGTCTAACGTTCCCTGCGCCACGTAATCACATGCCTTTATTATCGCCCTGGCGCGTCTTGAGTCCAGCTTGCCGGAACTCATGTTCGCCTTCGCTGCCGCCTTCTTCACCATGGCATAATGGTGTACGAGCTCCGCACTTACCTTTATCCCGGACACCTTGAAAAGGTCAAGCCCGCGCTGCGTGTCCGTGCCGTAGTATGCGTCTGCATCGACGTCAACGCTCCCCAACGCATCCCTTTCCCTCCTGGTTTTCATGTATACCAATAAGGCAATCTACGGCAAAGGCTAAAAATACATATGCACAACATATTACTGCGCGACGGAGTGCTGATGCCATGATGGATGAAAACACGTTTTACAACTTCGAGGACGAGGTCCTCGACCTTCTAGCATCGAAGCTCTCGATATACCAGCGCCAGGAGGACATCGACGCCGCAATAGAGCGCGCCGCGAAGACGGTCGACCCCGAGATAACGAAGCAGGATCTAGACCATCTTGTGAAGGACATAAATTCATTTGACCCGATAGACCAGTACATAAACAACGATGAAATCGAGGACGTGATGGTCAACAACACGCGCAACGTGTTCGTGTACCACACGCGCAAGGGAAGCGTTGAGGTGCCGGAGAAGGTGCAGGACAGGCGCATGCTTTTACAGCTCGTCAAGAAGTTCAGGGTCTACTCCACGTCTTCCGCAGTAAAGCAGAACATATACGATATACACCTCCCGAACAAGTCTAGGGTCAACGTGGTCGAGACGCCGATAGGCGCTGACATAACCATAAGGAACTTTAAGAACACGGCAATGAGCATAATAGACATGATAAACCTCGGGGAGATGAGCTACAACATGGCCGGCAGGCTGTGGCTCTATGCGGAAGGCCTCAAGATACGGCCCGCGAACCTGCTCATAGGGGGCATGCCCGCTGCTGGAAAGACCACCCTTCTAAACTCCATGTTCAGCTTCCTCAGGCCGGAGCAGCGAGTGGTGACGATAGAAGACACCTACGAGCTGAACACTGAGACGCAGGACAACTGCGTGAGGCTCGAGACGACGCTTGACGTCAGCCTTGCCGAACTCGTGCAGAACGCATTGCGTATGCGCCCGGACCTGCTCATAGTGGGAGAGGTTCGCGGTGCAGAGGCAAAGGACATGATGACCGCGATGAACATCGGCAAGATATCGATGAGCACAATACACGCGAGCACTACGCGCGACGTGATAACAAGGCTTGAGCACACGCCGATGAAGGTGGAACGCGACATAATACCCCTCATCGATGCCATCATAGTGGTGTCTCAGATAAACATAGGCGGCCAGTTCACTAGGAAGATAACCCAGGTATCTGAGGTGTCCGGTGTGGAGACGCAGGTGCTTCTATCGGATTTGTACAAGTACGACTACAAGACAAACAAGGGCTCCGACATACTTCCAAGCGTCACGTACCGCGATACGCTGTCAAACCTGACCGGCGTGCCTCCGAGCGAGATAATAAAGGAGGAGCGCAGGCGCGGCAAGATACTGGAGCACCTGAACGGAATGGGCATCAGGTCGCTCAAGGAGATAAACGAGTTCTGCAGGGAGTATTATGACAATCCCAACCGCGCGCTCAAAAAGGTAAACATAAACGAGACTGTATGACCGGCAACAGCACCTCGTTTGCACTCCATGTTTCGGTGTTTCAATGGGCATGAGTGCATTCGCGGAGAGGATTCTGGCAGGCAGGTGGATAGCAGGGCCGGAGGCCAGCGACGCGATACGCGTATCACGGCGCCTTAATTCCGTTAACATCTCCGCCATCCTCAACTACCTCGGCGAGGACCTGAAGTACAGGGGCGAGATCCGTGATGCCGTGCACACATATCTGCACCTCATGAACCTAATAAAATCCGGCAGGATAAACGCATCGTTGTCAATAAAGCCCTCGCAGATAGGCCTTTCGATAAACTACGAGCTTGCGAGGTACAACTACTCGTATTTGGCAAAGGCAGCCAGGTCCTACGGCGTTTTCCTATGGATGGACATGGAATCGCACTCCACGGTCAACGACACGCTGCGCATGTACAAATCAGAGCTGAGGAACGGAAATGTCGGCATATGCCTGCAGGCATACCTGCGCAGGAGCATGGATGACCTGAAGGACATGGTGCGACTTAACGGAACGATACGTTTGGTAAAGGGCGCATACAAGGAGGGCAGCGACGTGGCGTTCCCAACCCGGGAACAAATAACAAAAAACTACTCCAGCATGATGGGATATCTCTTCAGGAAGGCGAGGTCGAGGCACTTCATGATAGCCACACACGACCCGTCTATGGTATTGCTGTCGCTGAAGCTTGAGAAATCAACGGGCAAGAAGCCCATGTACGCTATGCTGAACGGGATAAGGAACAACTATGCGTCAAGGCTGGCCAGGCGCGAGCAGGTTTCGCTGTACGTGCCCTTCGGAAGGGCATGGATTCCATACGCATCAAGGCGCCTGCGGGAGGAAGGGCACTTTTCGCTGATTATCAAGTCGCTGCTCGAGCGGCAGGATTTGGTGTGACAATGCATTACAACGACCTTGAGGACAGGCAGATAGACACGGAGTACGGGACGGTGCACTACAAGATGCACGAGGGAGATTCCGACTCGCTGGTTCTCGTGCACGGGCTCGCGGCGGACTCGCGCAGCTGGACCAGGCTCGTCGAATACCTGCCGGAAGGCTACAGCGTGTGCCTGCCCGACCTTCTTGGCCATGGGGATTCAGAGGCGCCGCGCATAAGCTACAGCGTAGAGATACAGAAGGAGGTTCTCAAGAAGCTGATCAAGAAGGAGGACATGAGGGGCACATTCATGATGGGGCACTCGTACGGGGGGTGGGTTGCCGCGGCATACGCAAGCACATATTCTGACCTCTCAGGAATAATCCTAGAGGATGCGGGAGGGCTGCGCAGCTTCTTCGACGAGGTGCGCGGCACTACAAAGCGGGAGGAATACAAGAAGGAATTGCTGAAAAAGGCGCTGGAGCTGAACGCAAAGGACTATGTCATAAAGAGCATACTCGAGGATGAGTTCACCGACAGCGAACTGACGCCGGAGCAACTGGCCAGGATAAAGGTCCCTGCGCTGATACTCTGGGGCGAGAACGACGACGTGATACAGCCGCGCTTCGCCGACATATTCCACAAGGAGATAATCGGCAGCACGCTGCGCATCATAAAGGGCGGAAGGCACACCTCGCACTACTCAAACGCAAAGGACGTCGCAGATGTTGTCGTGGGCTTCATAAACGGCAGGCTGGAGTAATGGATACGCGGCGAGGGCCCGCTAGATTCTCTTCTACAAAAGGCTTCCGACGCTCCCGACAAGGCTCTGGTACGCCTCGCATGCTGTCCATGAGCTAGGTTCCTTGCCTTCCTTTATGAGCCTCCTCACCTCCTCCGCTTCCGCATTCCTCCAAATCGGCATGAGGTCAAGGCCCGCATCGCGCACGTTGCCTATCACCCTGCCCCACATTATCGATGGATACACGTTTCCGTAGCTGTCCATGAACAGCGACGCATCGAGGCTCCTGCTTTTTATGGGCGTATTGCCCGTCTTTATGTACTCTACAAGCTTCTTCAGGAATGCGCCCTCGACGATGGGTATTGCGCCAATCTCTAAATGGCGCTTGCGCACTATGCTCTCCACCTCCTTTGCAAGTGCATCCCTGTCGGGCCTTATGTCAAGCTCGCCGTTCTGGTAATACGAATCGGATATCTGCGCGATGTTGAGGTGGAAGTTGTTGTACGTTACCTCGGGAAACAGCTCCCTGACGCTTTGGTATGTTTTCTCGAACAGGCCCTGATTGAACTTGCTCATGGTGTAGCCGAATACAACGAACAGGTTGGGATACTCCCTGCGCAGCTCCCTGAGCCTTTTGTACATGTCCATTACCTTGTCGAAGTTGCCCGGTATGCCGCGGATCTTGTCGTGGAGCTCGCGGTAGCCGTCAAGGCTGAGCGTGACTGAGAGCCTCGGCACCCCCATGTCCAGTATCTGCGTTATCTTGCTGATGAGCATGTCGTGATTGCTCAGGGAATTGGTCGGCATCGTGACGATGTAAAGCCCCTTAGAGTAATCCTTGAAGGCCTTCACTATCCCGACAATGTCGCTCCTGAGAAAGGGCTCCCCTCCAGTTATCTCTATCCATTTGAAGTACGGGTTCTTCTTTGCGAACTCCTGTATCTCATGCAGCTCAAGCTCGCCCTTCGGCTTTATCTGCCATATATTGCAATTATGAACCACGGCATTAGATACTAAATACGTATTGCTTGATGTTTCTATATTGTGCACTGTACCCCTATACTGGAACTCCCCCACCCTTCTTATTGGTCGGAGGATATAATTTTTAAAGAATCTCGAATATTCACGCTTTCTGTCGCTTTCATATGCGACTCTATACTCATTATGGAGTTTGACTATGCGACCATTAATTATGCCCTCTTGTTTTCTCACAAGAGACACGTTTGCTGATATTCTGATTCTTGCATAAGCTAGTTGAAGCTGTAGTGCAAGCGTCTTAGATAGCGTAGACCCTCTAAACATTCCTCCTCTTTTGTAGCCGTCTCCCTCCTCCCATCCTTTGATGAAGGCCTTTAATATGTCCCTGTTTTTATTCAACAAAACAAAATCCGGAATCTTCTTATTTAAGGCACCCTTTCCACACCATTCTACAAAAGCCCTAGCGAGAACATGTGAACTAAGACACAGTCCTAGAGCATTGCCCCTCTGTTTTACCAGTGAAACAGAGTATCCAGCCCTATTGGCTACCTGTTTTATTTTTTTATGTAGTCCAACTTCTTTTACATTAAGTGTAAACCTTACTCCAGTATCTGAAGGACAACCCTCTGCGGTATACATCCCCAAAAGCCACGCATTTTCTTCATTAAGTTCAAAACTAAGAGGTACACCTTTCGCTTTCGATATTGCTATGCCTCGGCCTTTGTTATACCTACTTATGTCAAGCGTTTTAACCTCCAATGTGCCTTTCAAAATCGGAGTACATAGATAATCCCCGTCAACAAAACTATTTTTGCATATAACATCTTTTGCCTCCTTCCAATCCGGCTCACCAAAGTCATAAGTTCTGTAATACTTTGCAGTAGCGCCGTTCTTTCTAGAGTGTCTTACTGTTCTTGATGTGCTAATCAATAAGGGATGTTCGGGTGTTATTTCTAATGGCAAGAGCCCTAAAGCCTCCACTTTTATAATCCTTCCTGAGTACTCCCTTGAAAAAGTCCTCGAAACTCTATCTGACCCCAAAGAACCAATAGTACTGCTACCAATTTCCAACTTAGTTATGGGAACGTTATCTCCAAGAATAATCTCGTCCGGCTTAACACAAGTGACACACCTGCTCTGGCAGCCATAAGTTATCGAGAAAGTGAGCTTGTACGGGTGCTTCAGCTGTGCGAAGTTGCTTCTCAGTGCCGTAAGGCCCAGTCCAACGAGCTTTGCTGTATTCATCAAAAGCACTAAATATTGTAATGTATTTATTATGTAATCGTTGCTATATAATATTTGTGTTAGCATGTCCCAACTAATAGTCTTTGTCAGGCACGGCGAGAGCGGCGCCAACGTGAAACACATACTCTCCGACCACAAGGACAAGTATCCGCTTACACCGGATGGGATATCGCATGCGAAAAGGGCCGCAAAAGAACTCAGGAAGCTGCGCTTCGAGGCGCTGTTCTCGAGCCCGGTACTGAGGGCAAGGCAGACCGCGGCAATAATCGGCAAGGAGATCTCCCTGCCAGTGAGCATAGACAAGCGTCTCTGGGAGAGGAGGATGGGTCGCCTCAATGGCAAGGACTCTGGCAACGGCCAGTACAAGTTCCTCAACGGCAGCGTCAAGTACGAAAGCACAGAATCCGTCTACAGGAGAACCCTGGACTTCATGGACAGCCGAGACGAGAGCTCGTTTGTCGCTGTAGCGCACATGGTGCAGCAGGAGAGCATCGCGTACGCAATCTTCGGCCTTGACGACTTCACGGGATTCCCCTTCAGGCCCACATACGCCTCGATGACTCTTTTCGAGAAGACGGGCCGGAGGATAAAGGTGCTCGCATCCGGTTTTCCCGAGCTCCCAGATGCCGTCCTAAGGAGGGTGCCCAAACGTTTCCTCATGTGATTTGATGCCGGAGCACAGCCACAAGCCGCACGTAACCGTCATAATACCCACGCTCAACGAGGAGGGCAACATACGCAAGGTCATGGGCGGCGTAAAGGGCGTGCTGAACGGAACAGACTACGAGATTCTTGTTGTCGACGGCTACTCGAAGGACAGGACTGTTCCTATCGCGACTTCTCTCGGCGCGAGGGTCATCTACGACAGCCGGGGCAAGGGATCGGCTCTCATACGCGGTTTCCACGAGGCGAAGGGCGAGATACTCATCTCCATAGACGCAGACATGTCGAACGAGCCTAAGGAGATGAAGCTCTTGATAGACAGCATAGAGATAGGCTACGACATATGCATGGGCTCGCGTTTCATAACCGGCGGTGGCACGCAGGACATGCCCCTGCACAGGCGCTTCGGCAACCGGGTGTTCGTGATACTCGTCAACGCCTTCTTCCATGCGCACTATTCGGATCTGTGCTATGGCTACAGGTCATTCCGCAAGGACAAGATCCGGGAGCTCGCACTCAAGGAGAACAAGTTCGCGATCGAGACCGAGATAAGCATAATGGCGGCAAAGAGGCACCTCAAGGTCATAGAAATACCGAGTGTCGAGAAAAAGAGGGACAGCGGCGACGCGAAGCTCCATACTTTCTCAGACGGATGGAGCATATTGCGCACAATACTCGTGAATCTGGTGCAGCGCTAGTGAAGGGCTATCACTTGCATTTTTCCTAGGCTGTGTGCACTCTCCAAACTTCCCTGTACGCTGATATCTCCTCAAAATCCCAAATAGGCCTGTAGCCTACGGCCACCTCCTCTGGCATTTTTGTCTCGGAGTTTTTAGCGATTATCCTGCCGCATGCCACGCCAGCGCTATCCCTGTAGGCGTTGTCCACGTGTGCGGGCATGGGCTTGAATCCGCCGCGCCTGAGCGCATCCCTTATCACCCTTGAATGTATATACTCCGGACCAGGGCGTATCACCGCCAGCCTTATGCCTGCGATATCGCGCATCGTGATGTCTACCTTTGCCATGTGCCGTCCATGATTCACGGTCGTGGCCCTTCCTGTCATTGCAAGACCTTTTCAGTACCCTCCATCCCGTCACTCCAGTATTCGCGCATCTCTGCGCAGTCCAGCTCGCTGGAGAACATCGAATCGGCCAGCGCTCTCCCAAGCCTCGCGTTGAGTACCAACGGTATGTTCATATCGACCGCGTGCCTTCGTATATTGTAGTCTAGGCCCCTCATGTCGGAATTGGTGATCACCATGTCTATGGTCTTGCTGTTCATGAACTGCAGCGCCTTCTTCGCGTCTATAGTGTGGTGGTTGTGCATCGGTGCGAAGTCAAGGGTCATGACCTCCATATTCCTCGCAAGGGAATCCGCAGCATCCTTGAGTATGCCCCTGTCTATGTCCCCGTATACGAGCACTCCCTTCTTCGGTATCGTATTAGGCTGCGCCCCAAGCCAGCTTTTTACAAGGGCGCTTCCGAACGTCCTGCCGAAGGCGGCGCTCTCTCCAGTGCTACGCATTTCCGGGCCCAGGAAAGGATATGCGCCCTTCAACTGGCCCCATGAAAACTGCGAGCTCTTCACGGCAAATGCGTGGTGCTCCGGCTCCCTGAAGCCGTTCCACTCAAATTTATTCATTATGCCCTCTACGGCATGGCCCATAAGGCTTATCCCCGCGGCCTTCGACGAGAACGGCATGGACCTGCTGGCCCTCAAGTTCAGCTCTATGACGAGTACCTCGTTGTTCTTGACAATGAACTGTATGTTAAACGGGCCCTTTATGTCCAGCTCATTCGCCAGACTGAGCGCTATCTCCTTCATCCTCGACATTGAACCGCCATCGAGGTATGGGGTCATCATCGTGGCGTCGCCGCTGTGCACCCCAGCCTCCTCGACGTGGCACAGGGGCACGCCTATCACGTTCCTTCCATCGCTCGCGCAGTCGAGTTCCGTTTCGGTGCCCTCGCTTATGAAGCTCGAGATGACTGTCGGATGCTTCCTCGAAAGTTTTGTCGCAGCGCCAAGGTACGAGTTCAGCTCCTCCATGTTGTTTGCTATCTTCATCGCGGAGCCGCTTATCACGTAGCTGGGCCTTATTATCACCGGGAACCCGAACCTCTCTATGAACGCCTTGATGTCATTGAATGAGGAGGCGCTGATCCAGTTCGCCTGCTTTATGTCAAGCCTCTCCAGCAGCTTGGAGAAGCTGTCGCGGTTCTCCGCGCTGTCTATGTTCCTCGCAGTCGTTCCGAAAAGCTTTATTCCCCTCTTCTCAAGCGCCACCGACAGATTGTTGCCTATCTGGCCTGCCGTGAAAGTCGCAATGCTGTCGAATCTCTCCTTGTTGTGTATGCTCGTTATGGTCTCCTCTGTGAGCTCGTCGAAGTAGAGCTTGTCGACGCGGTCCCAGTCCGTTGATACGGTCTCGGGATTGCAGTTCAGTATCGATACCTCGTCAAAGTACCTCTTCGCGATCCGAACCAGGGCAACGGCTCCATAATCGAATTCCACAGACACTCCTATCCTGAAAACTCCGGCGCCGAGCACCAATAGCTTCTTCTTGCCGGTATCGGTGTTTATGTCGTCTTCCCCTCCGGCGCCTGTTGTGTATAAGTAGTTGGTCGTAGCGGGCCACTCCCCCGCAAGCGTATCTATCTGCTTTATGGCCATGCTCTTCTGCTTCTCTACTCCCAGCTGCTTGTCGCTGAAGACAAGGGCATTCAGCCTCAGGTACTGGTCCTTTCCTTCCCTGCCCTCGTAAACATCGACAAGCTCCTTGATCTTCTTAAGGAAGAATCTGTCGACCTGAGTCAGCGCATAGACTTCCTCCACAGAGAAGCCGTCCTTGAAGGCCTTCGCTGCATACAGGAACCAGTACGGTCTTTTCCCCCTGAGCGCGGCCTCTATGTCCTTCCTGTTGATCGCTGAGCTGTAGACGCTGCCGCCGACAAGCCCGTCCTCGCCGTTGATGTCGAGCATGCGTACCGCCTTCTGCATCGCCTCCTCCAGGTTCCTCCCTATAGACATTATCTCGCCGATGGACTTCATCTCCGTGCCCACGGAATTAGTCACGAAGTCGAACTTGCTCATGTTCCACTTCGGCATCTTTATCGTTATGTAGTCTAGGCTGGGCTCGAAGAATGCAGTCGTCGACTTCGAGATGCTGTTCTTTATCTCATACAGCATGTGCTTAAGCGCGAGCTTCGCGCTGACGTACGCGAGCGGGTATCCCGTGGCCTTGCTCGCCAGGGCGCTAGACCTCGACATCCTCGGATTCGTCTCTATGACGTAGAACTCGTAGCTGTCAGGGCTGAGCGCAAACTGCACGTTGCATTCGCCGACAAGCCCTATCGCCTCTGCGACCCTTATCGCCACGCTCCTCATCTGCTGGAACTCATAGTTGTCCAGCGTTTGCGCAGGAGTGACGGCGACGGAGTCGCCAGTGTGCACGCCCATCGGATCGAGGTTCTCTATGCATGCTGTAACAACGCAGTTGCCTATGTGGTCCCTTACGACCTCGTACTCTATCTCCTTCCATCCATGCAGATACTTCTCCAGAAGGACCTCGCCGACAGAGCTCTGCGCAAAGGCCCTGTCTATCTCTGCAATGAGCTCCTTCTCATTCCACAGCACGGCAGAGCCCCTGCCCCCGAGGTTGAAGCTCACGCGCATCATCACCGGATACCCTATCGATTCCGCGGCGCTTATTGCCACCTCCCTGCTCCTGGCCGACGCGCTCTTCGGGATCGGTATGTTGTGCTGCTTCATAGTTTCCCTGAAGATCTCCCTGCTCAGCGCCGTCTCTATGCCCGTCAGGCCAGTGCCGAGCACATTGACGTCGTATTTGCTAAACACGCCCCTCTTGCCCAGCTCCACTCCTATGTTGAGCGCGCTCTGGCCCCCGAAACCCACAAGAATGCCCCACGGCCTCTCCTTCTGTATCACCTTCTCCACGAAGTACGGCGTAACTGGCAGCAGGTACACCTTGTCTGCCATCTCGTGGCTGGTCTGCACAGTGGCGACGTTCGAGTTCAATACTACGCTCTCGAAGCCCTCCTCGCGCAGCGCCCTCAGCGCCTGGCTGGTGCTATAGTCGAACTCCGCCGCTTCGCCTATCTTTACAGGACCTGATCCTATAACCAGGACCTTCCTGTGCTCTGCACTAGCCATATGCACTGCCCCTGTCCTTCTTTATCATGTTGTCGAACATGCTGAATATGAAATCCGCATCGTTGGTCCCGGGCCTCGCCTCCGGATGGAACTGCGTCGTTATTACGTTGCGCTTCTCGTACATCATACCCTCAACGACGTTGTCGTCAGGGCTCATGAACCACACCACACCCTCCTCGGGCACATCCTCGCGCAGCATGGCGAATCCATGATTGTGCGTTGTTATGTAAGCCTTCTTTGTTATGCTGTCCACTACTGCCTTGTTGACTGCACGGTGGCCGAACTTCATCTTGCGCACCGTGCCCCCGAACGCAAGGCCTGCTATCTGGTGGCCGAGGCATATGCCCATCATCGGTATCCTATATTCGGAAAGTTCGCGCATGGATTCTGCCGTTTTGGCGAGAAGATTCGGGTTTCCAGGGCCGTTGCTGTACACAACTCCCAACGGCTCGAAAGACCGTATCCTGTCAGCGCTGAAGTCGTAGGGCACCCTCACCACGTTGTAGCCACGAGAGGACAGGCCCCTGAGTATTCCGTGCTTTACCCCGCAGTCCACGACTACAATGTTCCCTTTCCCTGAGTCGTGAACGATGGGTTTCTTCGGCGATGCGCGCTCTACGAAGTTTATGCTGTTGTAGTCCTCCCCCAGGGCCTTTCTAGGGTCATCGATCGCCCCCTTTGTGGAGACGATGCATTTCATGACTCCGTTGTCCCTCACCTTCTTTGTCAGCATCCTGGTGTCTATGCCCTGTACGCCAGGGATTCCCTCGCGGTCCAGCCACTCCCCGAGGTCGAGCTTTCCGTTCCACTTGCTGCTGCGAGTGAGTTCGCTGACTATGAGGCCCTCCACCTGTATGCCTTCCGACTCGAAGTTGTGGAGTATGCCCTCCTGCGATATCTTCTCAGGCACCCCGTAGTTGCCTATGAGCGGATGGGTCATTATCATTATCTGTCCCTTGTACGATGGGTCGCTCAGGCTTTCAGGATAGCCGTTCATGGCAGTCGTGAAGACAAGCTCTCCAGTCTTCACGCTTGAGGAGCCGAAGGATTCGCCGCAAAGGACGGTTCCGTCCTCGAGATAGATGTAAGCGGCGCTCTCTCCCATGTGACCATCATGATTAAGCGGCAAAACATATTTAAGGACTAGTATGCGCCCCAAGAGGAAACGTAAATAAACCTTGCATCTGAATATATTGCGATGGCATGAGCACAAGCAACCCCGCGAAGGACGAGCTTGTGCAGCTCGTGAAGGGCGGCATCACGCTTGCATATCCTGATGTGGTGCTGGAAGACAGCGACCTTGCGCATTCCATCTCCTACTCAAAGGGCACTGAATGGGACATGAGCTCCTCCATTGCGCTCCGGCTGGCCAAGCAGGCGAAGAAGGAGCCTGCAGAGGTTGCCGAGAACATAGCAAGGCACCTGAAGACAGGCAAGCTCGTAATGGGCGCAACGGCGCTCAATGGCTACATAAACGCCAAGCTAGACGAGAAGGAGCTCGCAAGGACCGTCATAGGCTCGGTCGTCGAGTCTGGTGAGAGATACGGTGCATCTGACATCGGTAAGGGCAGGAAGGCCTTCATAGAGTACCCTGCCGTGAACCCTAACAAGCCATGGCATGTTGGTCATCTGCGCAACCCGCTCCTCGGCGACTCGATGGCTAGGATAATGGCACTGTGCTCCTACAAGGTCGAACGCATGGACTACATAGACGACCTAGGCCTGCAGATGGCGGAGATATTCTGGGGCTCGAAGCACCTTGAGTGGCACCCGAACGGCAAGAAGTACGACCAGTTCCTCGGAGAGAGGTACGTGGAGATAAACAAGCACCTCGAGGAGCCGGGTGTCGAGGACGAGATAAAGGGCGTGCTGAAGATCATGGAGGACTCGGAGAAGCGGGACAGCGAGGAGTCAAGGTCGGTGCGCAGCATAGCCGAGAGCTGCGTGCGCGCGCAGTACCAGACCTCATTCGACTACGGGATATACCACGACGGCATGGTGTGGGAGAGCGACATACTCCACGAGAAGCTGCTTGGCAATGCGTTGACACTCCTGATGGACAAGGGCATCGCAAAGTCTGTCGAATCCGGAAAGTACAAGGGCTGCCTTGTTGTATCGAAGGGCGCGCCGGAGAACGGCGACGAAGATTCAAAGGTCCTTGTGCGCAGCAACGGTGCGGCCACATACCTCGCAAAGGACCTCGCCTTCCACCTGTGGAAGCTGGGGATAATGAGGGCGGCGTTCAAGTTCAGCAAGTTCATAGAGCAGCCGGACAGCACGTACGTATTCAGCACGGGAAGCAAGGGCGAGCCCACTGACTTCGGCAGCGCCGACGTTGCAGTCAACATAATCGGCTCGGCGCAGAAGGCGCAGCAGGCAATCCTCAAGAGCGTGCTCTCTGCCATAAGCGGAAAGTCTTCCGTGCTGCACCATCTGGCATACGGCGAGGTCGGCCTTGCTGAGGGCAGTTTCTCCGGAAGGAAGGGTACGTGGCTCGGCGACTCGCGCAACTACACCGCAGACGACCTGCTGCGCGAGGTCAAGGCAAAGGCCCTGGAGATAATAAGGAACAGCGAGAAGGCCGACAAGGGCATAGACCAAAACGAGGTGTCTGGCAAGGTGGCCATCGCGGCAATAAAATTCGACTTCCTGCGCGTGGATCCGGTGCGCAAGCTGGTGTTCGACTGGGACCGCGCGCTGGACTTCAATGCCAACAGCGGGCCTTACTGCATGTACATGTACGCCAGGGCGTCGCGCATTCTCGAGAAGGGGAATGCCGATCCCAAGAAGCTTCTCCCTTCGGGATACACGCACATGGGCCGCGGCCATGATCTTGAGCTTGTGAAGCTCATATCACAGTGCCAGGAAATGATAGAGAAGGCGTGCAGCGAGTACAAGCCCAATGTGATAGCTGATTACGTCATGGAGCTGTCTCTGGCATTCGGGAAGTTCTACCAGAGCACAGACGTACTGAAATCGGGCGAGGCAATGCCCCTGCGCCTTGCGATGGTTTGGGCTGCTAGGCAAACAATATATAATATGCTTTACCTATTAGGTATAGAAACCTCAGAGAGAATGTAATGGGTTCGTAGCTCAGCTTGGACAGAGCGACACCGTCCTAAGGTGAGGGCCGCGGGTTCAAATCCCGCCGAACCCGCGTAATGGTTGATAAGATGGCAAAGGCAAAAAGTTCCGGCGCGTTGAAGGGGCCAAGCGTTGTTGTTAAGCCGCTTGGAAGGCTAGGCGGCCTTGACGGCATACACCTGTCGCTCATGGCCCTAGTGATGGTTATGGCTGCTCTTCTGCTTGTCATATCCTCGAACAACGGCATACGGGCAACAAACTCCACCACCACGCTGGCGTACAACTGCACCACTGCCGCGGCAAACGGAACGTGCACTGCGCCGATTCACAACGCCTCTCAGGTAAGGCTTGCCGTGGAGCAGTTCATAGCGAGGTACTCCTACCTCAATACATCGTACTCGCTGCTTCCGTACATATCCGACGTGAACTCGATGACGGTATCGTACTCCCCAAGCAGCGGCTCGTGGTATGCATCGGTGCCGACAAAGGCCCCTGGCAACAACAGCACCGTCTACCTCTCATTCATATACAACGACAGGAGTGCAAGCGTGATGCCTTTCATACAGGCCGTTACGCCCTCGCTTGCCACTCAGAA
>JAKAVL010000025.1 GCA_021817305.1 Microcaldota archaeon
GTCTGGACACAACGCCAAATATCGCATATCTGAACAAGATGTCAAGGGAAATGATGGAACCCATAATGAATAAAAGGTGAGATGACGAAAAAGGATTACCGAGAGGACATTAATTCAGGATACCACACGCCAAGCACATCCAGTTAAGTCTAAATATCTGGAAATTTACACATTTATAGTGGTTGAATCTGTGCATAAAGTTACAAGCAACCATGTAGCAGCCAAGGCTCCGATGTCCCCTAGTTATGGCGTTAAGGTGGCAAAAGTAACAAACATGGCCGCGGAGTCAACCTGCATAAGCCGACTCGCCGAAGCCTATAGGAACGCAAGCGCGGAAAGCGAAAACATCCTCGCGCAGGAGCTGAACAAGCGCAACGTGCACTTCCACATGAAGATAGCCGTACTAACAGAGCTTGAGGGAGATGAAAGGAAAAAGGCGGCGCTTCTCGCGCTGGGGCAGGAGACAAATAAGGCCATCAAGGAAGCGGTCCAGCACCGCCACAACAAGGATCCGGAATTCGTAGATGTCTGCAAGCCGGAGATAAGCTTCAACGACGGAAGCAAGAAGCCGCTGTACAAGCACATAAGCGAGAATGTCACCCTAGGCGAGCAGAAACTCATGGCAATGCTCAGCGAATCCGAGACAAGGATCGCGATGGATAGCATAGGCTTAAATGCAGATCTCTTAGTGATGGGCGACGATTATTCCATGGGCCTTGCAAAGCTTTTCTACTACGAAGCAACCGAAAGTACCGCAAGTGCCCAGGACGCGGCAAAGGACGCGCAGCGCCGGGCAGAGTCAGAATCTGGACAAAAAGCACAGAAATCCGAAGAGAAGGCAACAACACCGCAGCGAGAAGGCAACTCGCAGCCTTATGGGGCGGGAGCAACACAAACGCAGAACTCATTCCAAGAAAAACTAAGGAAAGTTGTAACTGACTTTCGAAGTCTCGTAAAACAGCTCAAGGGACTCTTCCGCGATTTAAAGGAGGCAACCAAAGACGCTGCCAGAAGAATAAGCATGGCAATAGCCTATGCTTTGGATGAGATGGAAGGCAAACCTTAAATACCGCGGTAGCCAATGAATACGATGATGCAATGGCCACTACAACCAAAGGGGGGAAAGCCGCGGTAGCTCCGGTAGCCGGCGCTACAGAATCCAAGGCTAGAGAAGCGACTGTTTTTTCAGACATCACTGCTGCGACAATCTCGGAGATCAAACCTGAAAAAATGCTTGAAATGATGAAAAGGGAGAGGGACCTCATAATCAGGCTCTCGAAGGAGTACGAAATCACAGGAGACACCACAGTCAAGAATGACATAAACAAGCTGAACATCCACTACCATGCAAAGGTCGCGGTGCTCGCCCACGAACTGGAAAGCAAAGATAAAGATGCCGCGGCAGAGCTTGAGAAATACGCTGCGGATACTAACAGTGCGATAATAAAGGCAGCAAGGTCGCAGGGCAGAAAAATCAACTGGATAGACATAAGGGGCACGACCGCGGTGCATAATGGCAAGGAAATGCCGATACACGAGCATCTTCACGGGCATCTCTTTAAAAACGACGACGTCACAAACGTGGCGACGTTCGCAGATCCTCTCGGAGGCACAAAGCTCAAGGAGGAGATGAACAATATAAACATAGACGAATGGTATCTGGCCGAAGGGGAAAGCAACAAAGCAAAGAACCCGCGTGACGTCTACGGTTTAATAGAACTCAAGGGCGCTATGAGAGATTAGGACCACGATACACATCATGAATGCTAGGGCTACGGTCATTGAGCTAGTACAGAGCGATCCAGCAGACATTCTGCTGGGCATAAGGGATATGCCTAAAGAAGCTCTGTCGCATCTTGAAAGCGTCCTGAATGGCTGATCGGCTGCGCCGCATGTTTTATATACGTTTTGCTGCATAATAATAGCTGCCAATAGGCTAGTTTTCCCGCAAACACTGCACGCTTGCAGGAGGGATCATTATGGCAATGTCACTGGAGGAGTTCAGCAAGTTCATGGCCGAGAACAAGGGCCAGAGGAAGTTCAAGCAGAGCGTCGAGCTCGCGGTTAACTTCAAGGGCATAGACTTCACAAAGCAGGACAACAGGCTCAACATCGAGATTCTCCTTCCGAACGGCAAGGGCAAGTCGAAGAAGATAATGGTATTTGCTACCGACAAGAACATAGTCGATGATGCCAGGAAGAACGGCATCGAGGTCGTCGACGGCGCAGAAATAGCGCGCATCGCTGCGGATCAGGCCCGGCTCAATTCATTGCTCGGGTACGACCTGTTTGCCCAGCCGAACCTCATGCCTACAATTGCAAAGGCGCTGGGTCAGTTCCTCGGACCGAGGAACAGCATGCCGAAGCCGCTACTCTCGGGAATTAATCTTGGGGCGATAGCGGGAGAGGCGTCGAGGCGCATAGCCATACGCAGCAGGGGCAAGTACCTGCCTACGGTGCACACAGTCGTGGGAAGCGAGGACATGGAGCCCCAGAAGGTATTCGACAACATAACAGAGGTAATGAACAGGATAAAGGGCAAAGTGGGCCAGAACAACGTGCGCTCCGCATACGTGAAGCTCACCATGTCGAAACCGATAAAGATAACGTAGTGATGTTATGATGATCAAGGCGCAAAAGGCAAAATTCGTCGAGGAGATGGCCAAGAAGGCCAAGTCCTACAAGACGGCAGGCATAATGCCAATTGACGCACTTCCCGACCGTCTAGTCCAGAAGACAAGGAACGGACTGAAGCCCGACACGATGTTCATAACTGGGAGAAAGACCCTGCTCATGCGCATAACCGAAAAGGCCGGGCTCAAGATACTGCAGCCCTACATAACGGGCAGCGTTGCGCTTGTGCTATCGAACAAGGAGCCAATGGAGCTTTACGAGACGGTGAGCAGGAACGTGCTGAAGCTGCAGGCAAAGCCTGGGCAGGTCGCTCCGTCTGACATACGCATAGAATCAGGCGAAACAAGCATAGCCCCGGGTCAGGCGGTCACAGAGCTCAAGACGGCAGGCATCGACGTGCAGATACAGAAGGGCAAGGTCATAATCTCGAAGAGCAAGGTGCTCGTTCCTAAGGGCCAGAAGATAAGCCTTCCGATAACCAAGGCGCTCAAGACGCTCGACATAGCGCCTTTCGAGGCAAAGGCGCAGTTCGCAGTCATGCTCGAGGGTGGCATAACCTTCACCGAAGAGGTATTCAAGATAAATGCAACCTTCGTCAAGGATGAGCTTGCAAGGGACTTCATGTCCGCGTATCTACTAACGCTTAACATGGGGTATGTAACGCGCTACAACATAACCGAGTTCATAGGGCGGGCATTCAGGAGCGCACTCGGCCTGGGCGTCGAGGCAAAGATCCCGGAGGGCGAGGCCGCGGAGAAGCTCGCAGGCATAGCGGCGCTGCAGGCAAAGGCGCTTGAGGCAATGGTGCCCAAGACCGCGCCAGAGGAGAAGAAGGAAGAGGCAAAGGAGTAGAAAAAGGAATGAATCACATATCATGCTAAGGTGAAATGAATGGAGTACATATACGCAGCGCTGTTGCTCGACTCTGCTGGAAAGGAGATAAGCGAGTCCAGCCTCGAGAGTGTAGTGAAGGCAGCTGGCATAGAGCCGAATCAGGCCATGGCAAAGGCAGTGGTGAGCTCCCTGAAGGACGTCAACATAAAGGACGTCATAAAGAACGCACAGAGCGTTCAGGTAGCTGCTGCACCTGCCGCAGGCGCGGCTCCGGCTGCGAAGGCCGAGGCAAAGCACGAGGAAGCTGAAAAGGTAAGCGAAGAGCAGGCCGCAGGCGGTCTGGCGAGCCTGTTCGGCTGAGCCCATGCATTGCGCTTTGGGCATGCTGAATCCAGCATAATGGTGAGCCGTGCCTGGTTCGTGCAACAACGAACCCATGCTCATATATAAAAACCCAAAGCATCCAAACAACTCAAAGGCGAATTTCATGCAAGCATATGTAGAAAAGACCAAGTGCACAGGGTGCGCACACTGCTTCGACGTGTGCCCCGTTGCTGTATTCGAGATGAAGGACCGGGCGAGTCCCGACGTCAACGCAGACGTGGCCCCTGACGATGTGAAGTGGAAGGGATCCCATCTGCCGGAGGTAACAGCAAAGTGGCAGAACGTGAATGACGGCCATCACCACTTCGCGGAGAAGTTCGAGGGCGGAAGCGGCGGAATCTCCGTTGCGGTCAACGGCCCGGCGTGCATACTCTGCCAGGCGTGCCTTGTCGAGTGCGAAGGCGAGTGCATAGTCATAACAGACGACTCGAACAACGTCTACCGCTCAATCTACAAGTGAGCCTGTGTCGGAAACCATACGCTGTGCCCATATCCTTGTCGAAAAGCAGAGCCTTGCCCTTGAGATAGAGAAGAAGCTCAAGTCCGGCGAATCGTTCGCGAAGCTCGCCGAGCAGTACTCCATCGACGGCTCAAGGAGGCGCGGCGGCGATCTCGGAGAATTCTCAAGAGGGGTAATGGTCAAGCCTTTCGAGGAAGCGGCATTCAGTCTGAAAGTAGGGGAAGTATCAGGTCTTGTGAAGACGCAGTTCGGTTACCACCTCATCAAGCGATTAGTATAATCCCTAAAAAGGCCAAAAGCAAAGGTACATACACATTTTGTTATATATTAACAAATCTGTAGTCGAGGCCTGAAGCAGATCAAGAAGTATCCCAGGGAAACATACAACGAGGCAATCCTTGATCTTATAAAGACCGCTGAAGAAACTACCTATCTCAGTGAAAGAAGGCGCGGCGCAGGACAGCGTAATAAAACTGAACCACTTGTTCACAATCACCACGAAGCAATACTCAAAACCGTATTCCATCTAACTTAAGTTCGCCACTTATGACAGCGGTTCCTCTAACTTTGTGACCTAACTCAATTCGCCAAATCGACTTTTACCAACGCAGATTGAGGTTTTTATCCCCATATTTGAGGGGAAAATTACCCAGAACTGCCCGAACCGGCGGTGAAAGATTGCTTACGACCCTGATTCTGAACGCGTTTTGCGGGTAAATTACCGTA
>JAKAVL010000036.1 GCA_021817305.1 Microcaldota archaeon
GCGCGTGGGAGCCGGCTACGCGGTAACCTGCGTACCCAAAAGCATACTCTCTCCTGTGCGGAAGCTCTCCCCAAACCTGATAGTTAGGCCGCTGAGCGGCGAGAACCTAAACAGCAGGGACCTTCAGGAGCTGAAGGGCGAGGCGAAGCGTGCAGACTGCATAGTCATGGGCCCGGGGCTGGGCAGGCCCAGGGCTACGGTCAGGACCGTAACCAGGCTGATCGCCTACTGCCTAAAGCTCGAGAAGAGGCTGCTAATAGACGCCGACGCGATACTCGCAGTCAGGTCCCTTCGCGGGAGGCTGGGCAGGAACGTGCTGCTCACCCCGAACGACCGCGAGTTCCACATGCTCAGCAGGGCCGGGCTCGCGGACAGAGAGATGAGGATAGATGCCGTGAAGAAACTTGCGAGCAGGCTGGGCGCCAATGTACTGCTCAAGGGCCACGTTACGATAATCAGCGACGGCAGGCGCGTCAAACTCGTCGAGTCGAGGACCGCAACGCTTGCCACTATGGGCACCGGCGACGTGCTCTCTGGCATAATCGGCGGCTACATGACCCGCAACGGCAACGCGTTCGTGTCAGCAGTTGCCGGAGCCTACCTGCAGGCCAGGATAGGCGACCTGCTCTACAAGGAGAAGGGATACCACGCGATTGCGACAGACGTGCTGGACTACATTCCGAGGATACTGAAGAAGTACGACAGGACCGTTTCATAGGACTTGCCATGACATATTTACCAATAATCGCGGGCCTTTCGATTGCCCTTCTATATGGTGCATCTGATTATCTAGCGGAGAGATCGTCAAAAGCGGTCGGAGAGGGTTTGATTTTGTCGGAAAACTTCCAATATTTAAGCCAAATCATATTAAGGTAGTTTGAGAAGTGTAAGCGTGAGGAAATGACCAAAAGTAAAACCGTCTCGCAATTGAAAAAAGAGGCCTATGAGCTGGGTAAAGAAACTGGCGTAGGCGCTGCTAAAGCAATAATACTTGAAGAGACCACGCTTCCAGGGCAGACGAAGGACATAGACTTTGCGATAAAGCTTAAAAGCATGAAACTGACGCAAGAAACAAAAGAAGAGATACTGGGAGAATTGTTCAGGGGATATAATGCTTCAGGTGAGATGCTATCAGAAGCGCTGAAAAAGGCAGTCAGGGAAATGACTACAGCTAAGCTGAGAAAATGAGCTTCTGTTTCCAGCAATAACTCACAGATGGCAGAGTTTGCTGGAAAATAATCGGTTTTCCTACAAGCCAAAAGGCTTGCTGCATGCGGCAACAACTACGGGAGAAGAAAGCAAGGATCATCTGCTGAAGCCCCAGGGGCTTGCACCTTGACGTAGCCCAAGGCCGTCTCTCCAAGACCGAGGCGGAGATCGTAAGGTTTAAATATATAGTCTGTATACAGTATACAGATTATATGAAGACGCTGATGATAGAAGACAGGGTATACCGGAAGCTCCGCTCGGTGAAAGGCACAAAGAGCTTCAGCAAGCTCTTGGATGCGTTGGTCGAAGAATCAAAGAGCATAAAGAAGGCAAAGCTGAAAAAATACTTTGGGACTTTGAGCAAGGAAGAGGCAAGGCAGTGGGAATATGCGATGGGCGAGATTAGGAAAAACTTCAGGGTAAGGATATGAACGTTTTCCTGGACTCTTCGGCCATAATATCCTATCTGAAAGGCGATGAGAAAGTGCGCGAGGTCATAGAGTCTGCAGACGAGGTGTTTACCAGTTCCATCTGTGCATTCGAGACACTTGTGGGCGAGAGCTATGCCAGAATAAAGAAGTTTAGGTCGGGAAATGAGGCCTCCGCCTTCCTAGAAGGCACCGTCATCGTTCCATTCAATGAAAAGGATGCGGAATTGGCTGCTGAGGCGCAGGCCAAACTGGTAGCAAAGGGCACCACGCAAAATGCAATTGATGTGCTAATAGCCGCAAGTGCGGCAAGAAGTAATATTGAGATAGTCACTAAAGACCGAGACTATGATGCAATCCAAGAAGTAATGAACCTCCGAGTCAAGAAGATTTAGTTTTTGGACTATCGACTGAAGTTCCAGGCGTCAGTGGCGTAAACCGTTCTCGCAAGCTCGCTTGCCCTGCTCTCTTCCTCTCCGCTCAGGTTTCCCTGTTTGTATTCCTTGCCCTTTGTGAACCCCTTCAGCAGCGCCTCGTACGTCTCCTCTATAGATGCACTCGAATACTTCGATACTGATGTTACTCTTTCCTCCACGCTCTTTATCATCTTGTCCGAGATCTTCTCCGCACTCACGTTCAGCAGCGAGAACATTCGCTTGACGTCGGTGCTGTAGAGCACTGTGCCGTGCTGCAGGAGCACTCCCTGCTTCCTAGTCTGCGCGTTGCCGGATATCTTCCTGCCCTGCACGAGTATGTCGTTTATCGGGGTGAACGTCGCCTCTATACCAAGCGTCTTCAAGCCCGCGATGATCCAATCGCAGATGAACGCATAGCTTTCTCTTATTCCGTGGGGAAAAAGTGACTCAGGAGCTATGACGCTGTACGTCACCTCGCCATCGAGGTCGTGGTATACGGCACCGCCGCCAGTTATGCGCCTTATGTAATTGACGCCGAGCTCCCTGCACCTTGCCGTGTTGACCTCCTTCTCCATGCTCTGGAATGTGCCTATAGACACTGCGCTCGGTTTCCACCTGTAGAATCTTATCGTTGGCTCCGCCTTTCCGTCCCTTACCGCTTCCAGAATTGCTTCATCTGTGCCCATGTTTGTGTATGCGTCGTGTATCTCCAACGGGATTACTCGCCACTTCACTTCTTCACCGCCATCCTTATCGTCTCTGCAATCGCGTCTGGGGTCACGCCTATCAGCTCCGCGTTGTTCATGGCCAGCACCTTTGCGATCTTGCCGGAGATCTCGTCCTTCTTCGCCCTTGGGCTCGTGCCCACCAATGCCTTTTCTATCCTTGGCAGCGCGTCTTCGGGATGGAGGAAGAAGTCGCCAAGGATCTGCACGTTCTTTATCTTGGGTCCGTAGACCAGCCTCACGCTCACCATCTTTCCCCCGGGAACCTTCTGCTCTGCGAATCCCTCCATGAAAAGCACAACTATGACATCAGTTGACCTTGTTCTGTGGTTTCCCTTTCAGGAACCTCTCTACATTTTCTACGAAGATCCTTTGCCTTGCGGCGAGTGACTCGTAAGTCAGCGCCACAGGAGGGTACAAGACGCAGTTCTTGTAGCCTTTCCATTTATTCACCTGTTCTGCTGGTACCTCCGAAAGCTCCAGGATGAGTGTCATGTCATTATTCTTCAGCCTCGCCTCAAGTGCATTCGCGTCTATCAGGCTCAGCCCTACAGTGGACACCAGTACGGCTCCTTTCTTGATCTTCTTTATTCTATCCGCGTTCAGGAAGCCCTCGGTTTCATTCGTGACGGCCAGATGCAGCGAGAGTATGTCGGCCTTTGAAACCAGCGAGGATGCAGCTTCGTATTTTATGCCCCTTGACTCAAGCTCTTTTTTCCTGTTTCTAGACCAATACCTGACATCGGCGCCGAAGCCCATGGCAATCTCAGATACTCTGCTTCCTATCTTACCCAGACCCACGACTCCGAACAGCTTGCCCTTGATCTCTCTGTTTTTGGCGAGTTCGGAAGGCAGGAAGTCTGTGTCATTCTTCCCAATCCGCTCCTTTGCTCTGTCGAGATTGCGGAAGTTGTCAAGAACCGCAGCGAATACGAACTCCGCCACTCCCTCGGTGCTGTAACCTCCCAGGTTGCAGACGGCAATGCCTTTGCTCTTTGCATATTCTGTGTCTACAAAGTCGTAGGCCGTAGCATAAACTCCAATATACTTCAGTTTCGGGGCACTATCGATGACTGTTCTGTCCACTTTTATCCCGAACCCTATGAACAAGGCATCGGAATCGGCTAGATCCGGGCCTGCACTTGATATGTCAGTCGCAGATACCTTCCTTTCCGTGCTTTTTTCAAGCTGCTTCTGATGCTCCGCATCCAAATTAAGCTCGCCCACCATTACGACTTTGTTGAATCTCATTGCACCCCGTCTCTTCTTTGAACCTGAAATCTCTTAAAACCTTTTTAACTCAGTTAACGCATTTACATTTAGTGCAAATGCTTAACGCGCAAAAGGTATTTAAGAATTAGGCGCGCATTCTAGCCATGGCAATGCAAAAGCTTGGGATAAACAGGAAGGACCTGAAGGAGGATTCACCAACTGGCGCAGAGGCCGGGGGCAAGAAGCTTGCTGTCGTGCTGCACAAGGGCAAGGTCTTTGCCATATACGCCGTGTGCACGCATGAGGGCGGACCGCTTGACGAGGGTTCGATGGACGGCGACGAGATAATCTGCCCGTGGCATGCCGGAGCCTACAGCATAATGACCGGCAAGGCAGACGAGAACACGAACTGGGTGCATGATACGCCTGTGTACAAGGTAGTGGAGGACAAGGCGAGCGGCGAATTGTCTGTTGAGATATGATCTATCTCTCCTAAAGAGCGATTCAGGAGTCAATGGGCAGAGTCTCTGTCCTCTCTTACGGATTTGACCGCGAATCCCTTCTGGGATGGCTTCATCTTTTTAATAATAGGAACAAGTTCTTCAATAGCCTTCTTTTGCCTGCGCAAAGCAATTCTGCGTCTTAGTTTTTCATAAATACTTGTGCTCATAACACCAACCTCAATAAATAGGCTGTACAGGTAGAAAATAAAAGTTTGTGCGCAGGAGCAACAACCTCATTTCCCGTAGAAGTAGTGTATCGACCTGCCGAGCGCGGCCTCTGCGGCCTCCTGCAGCGCCTCGCTGTACGT
>JAKAVL010000019.1 GCA_021817305.1 Microcaldota archaeon
ACGACAAAAGAGGTTATTCAACTGAACAGCAAAGGGTCATCGAGCGCCCGGATACCCCCTACGAAGTAGGGGGAGGGGGCGCTCGTGCTGGGGGTTTATAAGGGGCGAAGCCCCTTATCTCATTGATTATATTGTCGTAATTGTGTATTTGGGGAGTAACATGGAGATAAAACTTGACAAAAAAGCAGATGTCTTATACATCAAGTTCCAGGACGGCAAGTTTGCCAAGAACAAGAAAATAGACGAAGACACAATAATGGGCCTTGACAACAAGGGCAGGATCCTCGGGATAGAAGTGCTGAATGTCAGCAAGAAAATAGCGGCAAAATATCTCGAAAGCGTCAGCATAAGCCTGTAGATGATTACGGCCTAGCCCCTCACGCCACGCTCCCGAAGCTGAAGCCTGGCATAACGCCGTTGGGCGGGCAGGCGAGGACCAGAGAAAGAGGAAAGTGCGGAACACAAGTCCTGAATGTCGTATACTCGCAATAGAGATAAGCTTATATATCTATTATACACTAATTATATAGTGATTATATGGAAATGACCACCATACAGATAAGCAAGGAAACCAGGGAAAAGCTCAACGGCCTGAGGTTCTACAGGCGTGCAACTTATGACGAGATAATAGAAGCACTAGTCGGCCTTGTGCCCAGGGGAGACAGCGAGGGCGAATACACAGACGAGTTCAGGGCATCTCTGCTCCGCAGCCTTACAGACATGAGAAGCGGCAGGTCCTATTCCTCAGACCAGGTAAAGAAAAAGTTGGGCGCGTAACGTGGATTACGCCCTCGAATACTCGGAAGAATCAGTAGCGCAGCTTGAACGCACGGATAGGGCACAGGCACGCAGAATAATAAGAAAGCTCGAGAGCATACTTCCAGCTCCGCTTCATTTCTTTGAGAGACTGAGCGGCAGGCTGGAATACAAACTTAGGGTGGGCGACTACAGGATCATCGCAAACATAGACGAGCAGAAGCGCAAAGTGTTCGTAAGGTCTTTAGGTCACAGGAAGAACGTGTACAAAAGGCACTGAGTCAACCCTCGAAGCCCCTCACGCCACGCTCACGCTCCCGAAGCTGAAGCCTGGCATCACGCCGTTTGGCGGGCAGGCGCGTGCGGCTCTGAAGTTCATAAGCTGAGGAAGCAGAACTTCCATATCGGAACCAAGCGTATGCTTCCTGCCTCACCCTCGAAGTCCTTCGTCACGATTACAGGATTTCCACTCTTTGCGCCGTACTTCTTCTCGAAGTACCAGATCCACTTCATGTCATCCCTCCTGATGCTTGAACTATACTTTACCTCAACAGGGACGCCGTCCTTGAGGAAGTCTATCTCTTTCTCCTTGTCGCGCCAGTAGTACTCCGCGCCGAGAGTTGACAGGACAAGGCCTTCAGCGTATCTGTCGTCCTTGACCCCGAACGGCAACCCAAGCGTAGGATGGTACGGATACACCTTTGAGAGCTTCCTCGATGCGAGCCCCACCGAGGGTCTGTAGTTACGCACCCTTCTTATAAGGAACGAGAACTCAAGGTAAAACAGCGCCTTGTAAAGCGTGGCCTTGGCCCTGCCCATCTCCCTGGCAAGGCCGTTGATGTCTAAATACTCCCCTGGGTCGGAAAGGAACCTGCCAACGAGTTTCTCGATCAAAATCATGTCCACGTCATCAAATTCGCGCGGCATATCCCTGATGATTATGGGATCGATGATCGCGCTGCGGATGTAGCCCTTGATGAAGTCCGCACTCTGCTCATCGATTATCTCGGGGAACTGCCTGGTCTTGAATCTTTCAAACTCAATCTCAAGCGTTTCTCTGCGCAGCAGCACGTCCTCCCTTGCAATGGCCATGCCCCGGAACCGCAGGAACTCACCGAAGCCCAGAGGTTTCACCTCATAGTAGATGTATCTGCCGGCAAGGCTCTTTTTCGCATCCGACAGTATGTTGAGGGAAGCCGATCCCGTGACCATTATCTTCCTGATATTCTTCATGTTGTCATAGACGAGCTTTGTGCTCGCAACCCACTCTCTCGATTTCTGCACCTCGTCAAGGAATATGTAAACGGGCTCGTTTCTGTAGTCTATCCCTGTTATCTTGGCGTAGTCTTTGAGTATGTCTTCTATGCGCTTGGGTTGCATATCAGGCTCATCGAAGCTGCAGTAGAGTATGTGCCTGGGCGGAGTTCCGCCCTCGATAAGCTGGTTTATGATCTGGTATACTATAGTAGATTTGCCTGTGCGCCTCAGTCCTACCACGACCTGCATCTGCTTCCTGGGAAGATCGCCGCTTATCACAGTTACGATATCGCGCTTCAGCTCAAGGGCAAGGTCCTTCCTTACCGTTCCGTCAGCCCACCAGCGGTTCATGTCCTGCAATTCCATATTAGTTTTTTATAAGAACTATTATTTAAATCTTTAGTTTTATAGTAAAACTAATACTCAAGTAATGCTGTAGGAACGTGTTGCCATAGGTGAAGCCTTTCCCGCCCAGGCCCCTCACGCCACGCTCCCGAAGCTGAATGAAGGCATAACGCCGTTGGGAGGGCAGGCGCGGCATTTAAGGAAAAGTGTGTACAAAAGTACAGAAATGGTATTTATGTACCTCAAAAGTAAAATGTTAATATCTTTTAATCAACCTACGTTATCATTTGATAACATAGGCTAATCAAAACATATAAATATCTTCTCAGCATTAAAGTATCGATGAACAGCGTAGACTTTACGGAAATGCTTATGGAACTCAGATTACCCGTCTTTACCATAGACACAGCAAGCAGCATAATCCAAAAGCCAAAGCCTTACACCAGGCTTTTTATTAACAGACTGCGCAGGAAAAACCTCATAAGCATGGTGGAGCGGGGCAGGTACTGCCTGCGGGGAACCGATGACTACACACTGGCGTCAAGGATAATTCCAGATTCCTACCTGACTGGATACGCCGCGCTGGAGCACTACGGGTTCACCACACAAATCCCAACAAAACTTTCTGTGGTGGCAGCGAAGTACCATCGCAGCCTAAGACTTGCTGGCCACACTGTGGTGTTCTCAAAGGTAAAGAAGGAGTTCATTTACGGGTTCACAATAACTAGCAGCGGTCCGGCATTCGCAGAGCCGGAGAAGATATTCATAGACGACCTCTATCTGCATGGCAGGCAGCTTTTCGGGGAAGAGTTCGCCCTTGCAGTATCAATGGGCAGGCTAGACCTGAAAAAACTGGAGAGATATGCGCAGATGTCGGGCAACAAGGCCCTGCTAAAGAAGATAAGAGGGCTTATCCAGGCAGCCGGAACCAATATGCTGAGATGACCGCATGGAGCCTATAGCGAGAAACTGGTTCAGTGAAAAACAAAAGATCCATGCCGCACTTCTCAGGGATCTCCTCATAGAGGTATTCAAGAGAAAGCCAAAGGACCTAGTATTCAAAGGCGGCACCGCGATATCCTTTTTCTACGGCAGCAACAGGTTCTCCGCGGATATCGATTTGTCATCAAGGAATATGGACAATTATGCACTGATAGACGACGCCATAGAGTCATTCGAGAGAACATACAGCTACAAGATAACAAACGATTGGGAGGATGAGATATTACAGCAGCAGGGCTTCAGGAGATATGTGCTGATATCCAAATACGGGGCATATGATGGGATAAGCACTACTATAGATTACAGCCCCGGCATCTGCATATTGAGCCCCGGCAAGAAAGACCTGTCCAATGACTATGCAGCGGCCAAGATAGACGTGATGCAGCCCGAGGAGATACTTGCCGAGAAAGTCAGATCAATATACACAAGGCAGAAGGGTAGGGATCTTTATGACTTGCACTACTTATCTGTCATAAGGAAGATGCGCATAGGAAGAGGCATCATAGCGGAGAAGATGGAGGAAGAGCCAAGGCTAAAAGGCAAAAAATACTCGTTTAACTCGTTCAGGAAAAGGGTTGAAGCCCTGAAGCCATATTGGGGCGACCTCGACGGCATACTGAGCAACTTCACCGAAACAACGTTCGATGCCGTAAGCAATGAGGTTCTAGAAATATTCAGAAACGTGTAAAACGCAGCCCCTTCCCGCCCAAAGCTAGCCCCTCACGCCACGCTCCCGAAGCTGAATGAAGGCATAACGCCGTTGGGCGGGCAGGCACGCGGAGCCAGTAGATGTGTTGTAGTTATATATACCTTCATAGAGGGAAACTTTTTATATTTATTTCCCTCTATCCTGACCATGCTTAGCGAAGATGTTGTTGCAAGAATGATAAGGGACTTCCATGAGGAAGAGGCAAAGGATCCTCTGTACGACAGGGAAGCAGAGCTGCCAACGGAACTCAAGCTAAGCCGTGCGATGAGTGTGATAGGCCCAAGGCGCTCCGGGAAGTCGTACCTCCTGCTGCTGGTTATAAGGAAGCTTCTCGGCAACGGAATAGACAAGTCCAGAATGCTGAAGATAAACTTCGAGGACATTGCGTTCTCCAATGCCACCGCATCAGACCTTGACACACTACCAAACACGTACTTCAGGATATACCCTGGCAACGCAGGCAAGGAGATATGGCTCTTCCTCGACGAGGTGCAGGAGATAAACGGCTGGGAAAGATGGGTTCGGAGCCTTCTCGACAGGGGCATTTACAAGGTGTACATATCGGGGTCATCGTCAAAGCTGCTCAGCAAGGAGATAGCAACGCAGATGCGCGGAAGAACACTGGGCCACATGACCTACACACTAAGCTTCAGAGAGTTCCTGCAGTTCACCAATACAAAATACAGCCAGTACATGTCGACAGCTGAGAGAGCAGCAGTAATACGCTCTGCAGACGAATACGTAAGGTATGGGGGATACCCCGAAGCTGCTCTCATGCCAGGCGAAAGGGAAAAGATACTGAGGGAGATAATGGAGGTGACAATAAGCAAGGACATTGTGGAGCGCCACAAGGTCAGGAATCCCAAGATTATAAGAGTTCTGATAAACGCGCTTGCAAATTCGCAAGAGTTCTCCGCAAACAAGTTCACCGATTTCCTCAAATCACAGGGCTATAAGGTCAGCAAGAATACCATCTATGCTTACATGCAGGCGCTTGGCGATGCATTCATAGTGTACTACGTGAGGAACTTCTCAAAGTCTTACAAGGCAAGGGAGCAGTCGATGCCGAAGCCGTTCTTCGCAGACAATGGCTTATTGGCTGTCAACGGCGTTACCGACAACTCAAGGTTCATGGAGAATGCGGTCTTCGTGGAGCTGCTCAGGAGGCACGGGGAGGGCAAGGTGTTCTATGCAAAGGGCCAGAGCTACGACATAGATTTTGTAGTAGCAGGAAGGAAGGCCGGGCAGCTTATTCAGGTAAGTCACAGCATCGACAACTTCGCCACTAGGGACAGAGAGTTCAGGGCCCTCTTTAATGCTTCAGAACGGCTGGACTGCGATGACCTGCTGCTGATAACCTGGGAAACAGAAGAGCAGCACAGATACAACCGGAAGACGATAAAGTGCATACCGCTGTGGAAGTGGCTGCTGCAGAAGCCCATGCAGAACTCCAAGTCTTAGCTCACGCCACGCTCCCGAAGCTGAAGCTTGGCATCACGCCGTTGGGAGGATATGCTCTTATTATTGCACCATTCCAATATTTTGCTGACCCAAAACCGCCATCTGGGACCAGCCCGATATAATTGCCAGAGTCGGTTACAGTCAATGGAGTTGAAGGATTCTGTCCAATCTCGCTTCCATAATTTCCTAGACTTGGTGAAACATACATCGTTGCAACACCATTTACTACAACTATAGACGTAAGTACCCATTCGCCTGTCCAGTAACCAGTATCAGAAGGTGTCCCCCAATTTGTCCATGATTGGGTTGGTGCAAGCCCATACCATCCACTACCATCTCCGACTCTTCCCATCTGACCATATCCTATGGAATTTGCCAGAAAATAGAAATCATCAAGACCTTGTTCATAAGTATAATATTCAATTATCATGTTGCTTGATTGCCCATTAGCTGCTGTGTATAGATAGTTGCCTGCTGGTTGCCCTGTATCCCCATAGAATGCATTTGTGCCAAATGGCGAGCCTGAAGGTGCTGATGTGGTTATCCCAGCTTGTCCAGAAACTGTCCAGCCAGATAATGAATCCCCAATGAAGTAATTAGTGAACACGCTCGCCCCGTTGTCATACTGCGCATAGCTCGTCTGGAAGCATCCTGTTGCGCACCACAGCTGCGGGGCGTAGCCCGTATAACCATTCGTCACAGGCGAGTTGTCCGACATGAAGTTCATGTAAATCGTGAGCGTGCCCCCACTGCCTGCTATTGTGCTGCCTCCCAGGTTCACCCACACGACGGTGTTTGCCGCGCTCGCCGACGCGCCGCTCTCTATCCATGCATCCAGCACTGTGCCAGTGCCTCCCACACCCGTCGTGAACTCGATGTTGCTGAGGTTCGCCATTTCGTTGGCTGAGTATGTTGCGGGGTCGAAGTACACCATCTGCTGGAAGCTCGATGACGTAGAACTGCTCTGGCTGTTGGTAAGCGTTATGGGCACGTACGCTGTCGCAGAAGAGTACCCGCTCGCGCTCAAGGCTCCGGAGGTTGCTGGAACTATGCCTATCGTGCCGCTCGCCGTTTCCGCTATCCCGTCGCTCAGCTGCGTGAAGTAGATTGTTATGTAACCCTGGTAGGAGGAGCCCGTGCTCCCTAAATATGCGTTGCCGTTGGTGTCGTAGCACTGCGTGAGGAAAGTCCTCTGCTCCCCTGTGTGTAATACTATTCCGCTAATCGGAGCAGTTTTAGTAAATGCCGAGGAGTTCTGGTAGCATGCTATGCCGGTTATCTCTACATCGGAGCCCAGGCTCTGCGACAGCTTAAGCTGCAGCACTCCTCCGGTATTCATCGCGTAATCTATGCAGCTCCATTCGGCCTGCAGTATGCAGTGCGCAGGAATCAGCGTGCCCTGGTTGAATATGCCGAGGGCGTACAGTGCGGCGAACGCGATGGCGATGACCAGTATTACCCAACCGTAAGTGGTAAGGTACTCCATTGCGCTTTGGATTTTCATAAAGGCACTTATACAGATGGAATGGCAAATATTTAAGCGCTTCTACTGCTGTCTTGCCGCATCTCCCTCCCCCTCCCTGTTGGGCATGTTATTGATGATTCTCGTAGGCGAGTCCATGTCACAGTACTTTTCTACAGGCGCCGGCTACCTGAATGCCTCTGCCGTCATCCTGTCCCTGGCGCTGTACACGCCATCAATATTCTGTATGAAGGAGAAGTCCTCCAGGTTCTGTATGAGCCTTGTCACGGTATTGTCATTCAGTTTTGTATTTTCCATCGCTTCCAACGACACCTTTATCTCAGCCCACGTGGCTCCGGCGGCGCAGGCCCTCATTACCCTCCGTTACCTGCCCTCTGCCTCCTTCCTTCCACCAGGAAATTACTCGAGGCATTAAGGTAAAGGAGTAACGCCCTGTTGGTAATTACTCAATAACCTGCGATAAGACTGAGAATCCGGGAACGCTTCACTTCGGAAGCGATAGCCAAACCCGCCAAGATGCCACACAATACTGGGCAATCATCCCTTTTTCTTTCCGATGTGCTTGACTGCGGCGCCGCATAAATTCACCACTTCTGTCGAGTCTTTCATGTATTTTCCGGCAACTCCTTCAGAATCAGCGACACCCGCGTGAGTCTCGAACGCGTATCCCGCCAGGGGCCGCAGCTCAAGCAGGCCGTTGAACGTGTCGAGTATGATCCCCTCCTTCTCTACAAACTCCTTCGGAAGCAGCGCCCTCTTCTCGCGGAGAATCTGGCGCAGGCTGTTCATTATGTTATGGACCTTCGGCACATCAACGCCGAATTCCAAAAGCACGGCCTTCAACGCAATCTCAACTGACATCTCCATGCTGTACAGCGCTGTAGAGTATATCCTCTTCTTAAGGGCGGCATCTGCCGTGTCAAGCCACATCCGCGCATTCTCCATGGGCGTTACGTATGCCATCGCAGCACCTCATACGGCGTGAACTCCCTCCAGTGCTTTATGCCCGACATCTTACCAAGGAACCTTGAAAGCGCCTCGTGCCTTTCAAACAGTATTACTCCATAATCGAGGAAATCAAGGTAAATCGGCTTGAAATCCTGCATGAGCGCCTTCTCCTCAACTACAACAGGGCTTATGAATGTGGGCAGGCGCTTGCCGATCAGCGTGTCAAGCATGCCCTCAAGCTCTTTCTTCGCCGCATGCACGCGCTCCATGAGCCTTTCCCTGTACTTAATGTCTGAAACCACCACAAGCACGTCTATGTCGCTGTTCTGATCGTATGTTCCTTTCGCCACCGATCCGAACAGCAACGCCCCAAGAACGTATTCCTCATCCATGCGCGCGCAAAACCCCTTTATGTAAGCCAAAAGATCCTTGTCGATGTCAAGGAAGTCGATGTTCCTGCCGAAAACCTCATCGAGGAGGTCGCCGAAGCTGAGCTTCTTCTTGAGTCTTTCTGACAACAGCCTCTTCGCAGCGCTCACTTTGTTGTACGTGTCCTCTGTCAGGAGGATTGTCTTATACGCCATGATATTATATATATCCTAACATATATAAAATTATCTATATAATTCCCGAGCCGCAGTATTGTTGAGCTGGCAGCTTACATAGGCTGCGGCCTGCTGTAATGTGCTATTCAGTTACCCGCTGCTTTCCAGAAAACACGTTCATCATTGTTTTCGTAGGCGAGTCCATATCCCCGTATCTGCCCAGCAGCGAGGCCATGCCAATCGCATTCATTATCCTTATTCCGAAATCCATGCCCTTTGTGCCGGACCGTGTGTAGAGCTTGTTTATCATCGAATGCATCCTCGTATCCGCGGAGAACCTCTTTTTGTAAGACGCATCGTACTCCATCAGGCTCCTACCGCGCTCAAGATGCCCTTGTATGGCTCTCGCCGCAATGATCGCGCCGTTGCCCCCGAAGACGATGCCTCCTCCAGTAGTGGGCTTGACCTGCCCTGCCGCATCTCCAACCAGCAGCACCTTGTTCTTCTCGTCCACAATTCTTCTCCTGAGGCGCATCGGAATGATGCTGGCTTGACCATTAGTCATGCGTGCGCCATCTACCATCCCAGCTATGTCGTCATTCCTCACGAACCTGTCAAATGCCTGCTTCGCATTCATCCTGCCGGGCATTATCCCTATGCCTGCCTCGAGCCTGTCATCTGAATTCGGGCAAAGCCAGCCGAAAAGCCCCCTGTACTCCCTGTCGAAGAAGAGGTCTACGCTCGTTGTGTCCTTCACGTCCATCTCGAATTCTGCCTTGTACGTTATTACATGGTCGGCAAGCGGACCCATGCGGAAGTGCTTCGCCACGGTAGACACCGCGCCATCAGCGCCTATCATTATGCCGTCTTCTCCCTTGATCTCGGATATGCGCTCCGGAGTTATCCTTTCGTTGAGCGAGATGTCTGCCCCGGCCTCCGCGGCCTGCTCGCGGCACAGCTCGTTGAGCATCTGCCGCTCAAGAACATGCGCTACTGGCGCACTTGATTTGACGCGCATTACGCTTTTTCCCGCATGTATCCTTGCGCCATATAGCGTGTTGGTCACCGCCTTTCCGTAATCAACTCCAATGGACGCGAGGCCGCGTATCGATACTATGCCTGAAGCGCGCACAGGATATCCAAGCACCTTCTTCTGATCGTATACCTTGGCGTAAATCCCGGAGCGCCCCAGCTCGCGCGCAGCTATGAGCCCCGCAGTCCCCGCGCCTATTATCGAGATATTGCCACGCATTCAACCAAGCGAAAGGTACACGCATCTTTAATAAGGTTTACACAGATTAATATCCAGCTCAAGGATAAATAGCTTAGTCTCATGAATCAAACCTTGTGGGTCTATGATTTCAACCATCTTGATAGGAATACTCGCCATAGTGGTGCCTGGGTTCTTCCTCGCGCTGGCGCTGCTTAAGCGTACGGGCATGAACCTGCTTGAGATATTCCTGATAGGCATCTTCTTCGGCATAATATTCCCTCCGGCAATGGTCTGGCTTGAATCATACCTCATATCTTACATACACGCATTTTCCTTCTCCGCCGGGCTGTACAACATAGACGTGATAATACTCACGATAATCGGCATAGCCTTGTCATATTGGCAAGGGGCCTTTACAATGGACATGCTGCCATCATCCCTAAGAAAGAAGGAAGCCCTCACGAGGACCGAGATCAGTGCCGATTACAAGCAAAGGATCAGCGAGCTGCGCGTCAGGATTTCCCACATCGGCGCAGACATGCGCATAATACGGGAGCATGAAAAGGAGGAGATAGAGCTCGCGCGAAGCCATGCAGAAGAGCTCAGGATACTCAAGGACAGGAGCGCAGGCGCCGAAGAAACAGAGAGCGTGCGCAGGCAGCATGGAAGCCAGGAGCGCAGGCTTTACGAAGAGCACGAACGCGAGGAGCGAGGCCTTATCTCCAGCGAGGACACAAAGCAGAAGGGCAAGTTCCCGATAGCATGGCTCCTGCTCCTGCTGCTGATGCTCATAGCATTCACCTCCAGGCTGGCCAACATAGGTGCGGCTCCGCACTTCTTCGAGTTCGACCCCTACTTCGACATGATAGCGGCGCAGCAGATACTCACTTACGGATATCAATTGTTCACTACGCATGCGGCATGGCCCACACTTATAAACGGCACCATACAGCGCATACAGCCGGCGGTGCCGTATCTTGAGGCGTACTGGTACCAGATCGCGAATCCCGTATCGGGCGCATCGATAAACCTCACATCGCTTAGCACGGTAAGCAGCGTGTATCCGCCGCTCCTCGCAGCGCTTCTCGTGTTCGTTGTCTTCATGTTCGTATACCACATATACGGGGACTTCGCGGCAATCATTGCGGCGGGGCTTGCGGCAGCGATGCCCACCTTGATAACGACGTACATAGCGGGGGAGCAGCTCCTCGAGCCGTGGGGCATAACGGCGCTGTTCTTCTTCTTCGCAGCTTACCTGCTCGCGGTCAAGAACCCGCGTGAAAAGCGCTACGCCATACTTGCAGGGATCGCATTCATCTCCAATTTCCTCGGAGCGCACTACTACACCGTAAGCGCAGGAATTCTCGCGCTTTACATATTGTTCCAGGCAGTCATCAACGCCATCAGGGACAAGAACGACATGGACTTCTACAAGATGAATGCCGTAGTAATTCTTGTGATAATAATAGGATACATAGCATACGCGCCATACAACGCAGTATACGGCGGCGGAGTCCCGACGTTTCTAAAGATACCAACGATAGTGGCCTATCCGCTGTTCGCGCTCATACTCGGCTTCATCATAGGGCTTCTCACTGACACAATAGACTCGGGCATGATTCCAAAGAGCATAAGCTCCGTATCGAAGAAGGTAATGCCCATATTTACAAACCAGCCAGCACTGTCGCTTGCCGTATCCGCGATAGGTCTGCTTCTCATAGTGCTCGGCCTCATAGCGCTGCCTCTGGTGATACTGCCAGGGCTCCTCATCGTATCGATATTCGGTCTCATAGCGGTGCTTCTGGGCTTTGCATCTGGCGGATGGGGAAGCGTATCAAAGCACCGTGCGGCATACTCGAGGCTTGCGGTCATAGTCCTGATAGGCATAATACTTGTGCTCGCGGTTATGCTAACACCTATCGGGAATTCAGTCAAGAAGTACCTTGACCTGAGTGTAAGGTTCACCACTCCGTCGTCTCCGCTATTCATGACAGTGCAGGAGTACGCGCAGACAGGCCTCACCTACAACTTCGGAAGCTCAGGATTCTTCGGCATAATAGCAGCCAGCGTCGGTGGATTCCCTCTGGTACTGTGGATAGTCCTTATAGCGTTCGCCGCAATTGAAGGATACCAGATAGCGCTCAAGGGCTCGAATACCGCAGTCGTATCCATCTGGATACTCGCCGGGCTTGCAGCCGCGGGAATGAGCGAGGTAAAGTACCTGCCGCACTTCGGAGTAGCGTACATAATAGCGTTCGCCATAGTCATCGCGGAGATAGCCCTGTACATCAAGCGCTCCGGCGCATCGATAAACTGGAGCTACGCCCTGTACATCATAAGCGCCGCCATCGTAGTCATCGAGGCCTTCTCGCTTGTCCAGGTGTTCTCCGCGGCAGCCGCCTTCTCAGGCCTCAGCACAAACTCAACAGCATACGCTCAGCAGTGCAACGCCCTTGCCTCCGGGAACTACACCAACGCCCTCGGCGCGACCATGTACTGCAACCAGGTGCCTGGCGCATGGCTGGCAGCAACTGCGTGGATGGCGCAGAACATAGGTCCTCTAGGCCCGAGGATTCTGTCATGGTGGGACTACGGCGACTGGATAAACTGGTTCGGCAACAGCAACGCAGCAATACGGGGGGACAACGCAGTAGCGTCATTCGACTACGCCGTTGCGGCGCAGTATGTCCTCGGCATAAATAGCAGCTTCGGTCCATCGTCCCTTGCGCACTTCATGAATCAGGATACCACGCAGGCGCAGTACGTGCTTTTCGACGACCAGCTCGTTCCCAAATGGAGCGCCCTGGATTTCCTGGGATGCGTCAACCAGAGCCAGACTAGCCAGTCGTTCGCCGAATCGCAGGGCACTAAGTACGGGGTCAACTTCGTCATAGGCACGTCGCAGTGCGAGCTCAACCACGATCCAGTATACATAAATATTCCAGAGCAGCCTACTATAAGCGACTATTGCAACTTCTCCAACTCAAGCGTCACTGCTGTGCACGCACTGCTGACCACAGGGGAAACCATACCCCAGCTGGTGAATCAGACCTACTGCGTCGCTACCACGCCGCGCAACAACAGCAGCGTCCTCAACGTGTACTACTCCAACGGCACAAAGGCAAATGTATTGGTTGGCCTTAACAGCGAGTTCTACAAGGGAGGCGTGCAGTTCACGCAGAACGGTCCGGCGTATCTGCAGTTCATGGCAGTGTACCTGCCTAACGGGCCCAACGCCACGATAACCAACGCGCCGACGTACTTTTACAACTCCAACTACTACCGCGGCTTCTTCCTTGGCAAGCTGTCGAATGCATTCACGCTCGCATATCCAAGCTCGTTCAACGGCATAAACTACATAAACTTCACCGCTCCGGTTGTCATATTCAAGCTCAACAACTACACCGCGTCTCTGCCTGCGCATACGCCTAAGCCGGGCTGGGTCTCAAACAACTACACCATACCCGGCTGACGCGCAGCAATAAATAGCTGCCCTGACAATTCAATGTCGTGGATCCATGAAGCTCATCGTAGTCCAGCCGTATCTCAACCTCAAGGGGGGCGCAGAGCGGGTGATGCTGAAGATAGCGCAGCATTACGGCGCGCCGATATTCCTCTTAGAGTACAATCCAAAGACCACGTTCGGCGAGTTCAAGGATCTCGACGTCCGCATAGTCGGGAAGAAGGTGCCGCTCTCGGAAAGGCTGCCTTACAGGGCCTCCCAGGGGCTTCGCTACGGCTACAACTTCTACAACCTGAAGATAAGCGACGACTACGACGTGCTCAACGCCCACATTTCCCCGAGCGAGTGGGTACGCCACAGGAACGAGCGCGTTCTATGGTACTGCCACACCCCTCCCAGGGAGGTCTACGACCTTTACGACGTGAGGATGAGGCACAGGTCCTACAGGGACAAGCTCCTCTACTCCACCATGGCAAAGACCTACCGGTTCATATCCGGAAGGGTCGTGAAGAACATAGAACTTATAGCTACCAACAGCGTCAATACAAGGCAGCGCATCAAGAAGTATTACGCGAGGGACTCAACTGTGATAAATCCCGGAATAGACTTCGACGAGTACGAAAACGCCGGCGATGACAGGTACTTTTTATGCCCCTCAAGGATAAGCCCCAACAAAGGCCAGGATTTTGTCATCGATGCCTACAGGCGATTCTGCGCAAGGAGCAAAAAGGCATACGGCCTTGTGCTCGCCGGAACCCTGTCGAAAGACCCGGAGCACGCAGCATATCTGGCCAAGCTGAAGTCAGCCGCAAAGGGCCTAAACGTCAGGATAAAGGAGAATCTTTCCGATAATGAGATGAAAAGGCTGTACGCCAGCGCAACTGCCGTGCTTCTTGCGCCGCAGAATGAGGACTTCGGCCTGGTGTACCTGGAGGCGATGTCAAGCTCGAAGCCCATAATCTCAATAAACGAGGGGGAGCCGCTGCGCCTCGTGCAGGAAGGCAAGACGGGATTCCTTGTTGATTCTGTGCAAAAGATGGCCGAGAGGATGCGGGCACTTGTCGAGGACAAGAACCTCGCCGAAAGCATGGGCAGGGCAGCAAGGCGAGAGGCAGTGTCAAAGTACTCTTGGGGCGCGTTCTTCAGGAAGTTCGACAGCGCCCTCGCCAGGGTAAAGAAGCAGCAGCAGTCACTTTGACGGAGCGATGACGTACTCTGATATGACCCGCGCGGCGCGCTCGAGCACTATCCTGATGTTCTTCTCGGTGTTTGACCCTGTGCATATGAGCTTTCCGTTCTTGAAGAGGATTATGACGGCCTTGGGCTCCTTTATGCGGAATATCGCTCCGGGAAATTGCTCTGGCTCGTAATCAACCTCCTTCACGTTCTTCGAGAGCGAGAACAGGTCTATATTCGCGTGCAGGTCTGAACTGACGACTATGTTCTGTATCTTTATCTGCGGGTTGATCCTAACTCTGGCGCTGCGCTTTGAAGGCTTTGCAGGTTTTGATTTTGCCAAATGATCACACTATATTATCAAGCGAAAGCCTTATAAACTGATGAGCGCCAGCCACAGGGCGCGGTTTACGCAGGCCTTCACCTCTTGCTCCTTATCCGAATGAATGTGCCTGCCACGCCTCCGGCAAGGCCCAATGCGCCTGCGATTACCCATACCGCCCAGTCTGGCAACGATGAGGTTGCTGCTGCCGCTGTGGTCTGTACGCCTCTATCAAGCGCAAGGCCTACCTTCTGTAGACTGCCGTTGTTATAAGATTCCACCTTTCCGGCAGCGGACTTTATCTCGGTTCTCTCTCTAGCGAGAAGCATAAGCTTTGCCTTCTCCGCATTTACAAGTGCGTTATTCGCGATGCCCACCAGGTCGTTCTTCATCTGATTTCCAACCTTAAGCTCCTGCCTTTGCACTTCACTAATCTCCCGGTTTCCCTGCGCAGCGACAGCAGGCGCAGGCCTCTGCGCATGAGTCTGGGCAGGTACAGGCATCGGTGCATAAGTCTGAGTAGATGGCGGCATCGGCTTGTTGCCTAGGAACACATGCCCCGGAACCAACGTCTGCCCGTAAGTCTGCCCTTCACCTTCATAGACTACTACGGGACGTATAGGCTGAGGCACGTTTACATGATATATTGCTGTTCCAGGAGGGAAGTACCCCGTCCCAGAAGTCTGCGGGATCACCGTCTGCGGGACGCCGTTCACCACTATTGTGGCGTTTGGCGCTCCAGGGTCTGTCCCAGACGTCTGCGGTGCTCCGTATATGGATGGTGCCGTCCCAGACGTCTGCGGTGCTCCGTATATGGATGGTGCCGTCCCGGACGTCTGCGGTGCTCCGTATATGGATGGTGCCGTCCCGGACATCTGCGGTGCTCCGTATATGGATGGTGCCGTCCCGGACATCTGCGGTGCTCCGTATATGGATGGTGCCGTCCCGGACATCTGCGGTGCTCCGTATATGGATGGTGCCGTCCCGGACATCTGCGGTATGTAACTATAAGAGGGAGCATAATTACCGTAATACGGAGCAGGAGCATAAGCCGGCGCAGCCTGCGCATACGCAGGCGCGTACATCTGCGGCTGGAACGTGTCCCTCGCCTGCTGAACCAGTCCGAGAACATCTCCGGCAAGGCCAGCAGCCATGAACCCGTACCGCATATCGCGCCCCACGCCGTTTCCGCCACGGAAGCCTCCGCGAAAACCCCCGCGCGCAAAGTAACTGGGCGCCGTCCCGGACATCTGCGGTATGTACTGCCTCCCGCCCCATGCCTCTGCCTTATTTGTGCTGCCAACAGCCCCTGCGCCAGCCAACACTGCTGCAATAGCGACTGCCTTTACACTATTGCCATTAACCTTTCCAAACTGGTGCTTCTTTAACTCGGTTGTCATATATTTACCCACAATACTTTATGAGTTTTCACCTATAAATAACCTTTTATCTTCCTGTCCAGCAATACGCAGGCGCCGTCCCGGACATCTGCGGTATAGGGGTGTAGCTGTAAACAGGCGCAGGCGCGAAGTACGCAGGCGCCGTCCCGGACATCTGCGGTATAGGGGTGTAGCTGTAAACAGGCGCAGGCGCGAAGTACGCAGGCGCCGTCCCGGACATCTGCGGTATAGGCGTATAATTATACACAGGAACCTGTACCGGCACCTGTACCGGCTGGGCGTAAACAACCTGCGGAGCAGGCTGCACAACGTCCCTCACGAGCCCTATCAGGGCCTCTGCGAGACCTGCAGCCATTATTCCATTGCGGATGTCCCTGCCCACACTGCTTCCCTGCCTAGCGATGTCTCTGCCAACGAACCTTCCAGGGGCCGTGCCTGATGTCTGAGGAATGTATGAATAGTGGCCTCTTGCCATTGCCTCGCCCGTGCCCCCTGCCACTGTTCCGAGTACCAGAGTTGCAGCAATAGCCAAGGTCCTTGTCCTTGCAATGCCGGTGCGTGCAAGCCCCATCAATTCCCTTCCCATATCCGATCTTTGCTTCATTGCCATGTTCTCACAATATATACTATGTATTTTCAGATATATACGGCTTGCTCCGGCGTCTGAGTCTACAATTCAGATATATACGGCTTTCTACAGTGTTTGGCTATAGTCTAACCCTATGTTATTAGTAGAGGACGAGCCGCCAAAGCAATCTATAAATACTTTTGCAGCAAATATGATAAGTATTCTACGCTTGAGTTTGGAGGCTCGGTGTATTCTTTTAAGTTGCAAAAGGTGTAAAAATGGCTGAAAATCAACTAGGAGGACAGCAGTATATGGTATTGCCTGAAGGGGCAAGCAGGCTTTTGGGCAAGGAGGCGCAGCGCACGAACATAGCCGTCGGCTATGCCGTATCTAGCATAGTACGCACTACGCTGGGCCCTAAGGGAATGGACAAGATGCTCGTAAGTGAGCTTGGCGACATAATAATAACCAACGACGGCGCTACGATCCTCGAGGAGATGAACGTCGAGCACCCAGTCGCGAAGATAATGGTGGAGATAGCGAAGACGCAGGACAAGGAGGTGGGCGACGGAACTACAAGCGCAGTAATAGTTGCAGGCGAGCTGCTCAAAAACGCAGGCTCTATGCTCGATCAGGGCATACCCCCCGCAGCGATAATAAAGGGATATGAAATGGCTAGGATGAAGGCCACCGAGACCCTCGATGCCATAGCGAGCAACGTAAGCATAGACGAACAGGATAAGCTGCTCAAGATAGCCATGATAGCAATGGGCTCCAAGAACGTCGGCAGCGACCAGACGAAGAAGCACCTGGCAACACTTGCCCTTCAGTCGCTGAAGCAGGTGTCCATAAAGGAAGGAAGCAAGGTGACCATAGACCGGGACTTCATAAAGATAGAGAAGAAGGAAGGCGGCGGCATCGACGACACGACATTCATAAACGGAGTGCTCATAGACAAGGAGATAGCGCATCCGGGAATGCCGAAGGTGCTGAAAAATGCGAACATAGCGCTCCTGGACGTTGCTCTGGAGATAGAGAAAACGGAAACCGATGCGCGCATAGAGATAACCTCGCCGGACCAGATGCAGGCGTTCCTCATGCAGGAGGAGAAGATGCTCAAGGACATGGTTGACAAGATAACAAAGAGCAAGGCGACCGTTATCTTCGTGCAGAAGGGCATAGACGACGTGGCACAGCACTACCTGGCGAAGGCCGGAGTGATCGCTGTGCGCAGGGTCAAGAAGAGCGACATGGAGAAGCTTGCGAAGGCCACCGGCGCAAGGCTGGTTACGAGCCTCGACGACCTGACGCAGAAGGATCTCGGCTTTGCCGGTGCTGTAGAGGAGCGCAAGATCTCAGGGGAGCAGATGATATTCGTGGAGAAGTGCAAGGACCCTAAGAGCGTTACCCTCTTCATACGCGGTGGCACAAAGCAGGCGATCGACGAGGTGGAGCGCGCAATGACCGATGTACTTGGCGCCCTGGCAAGTGCTGTCGAGTCGGGCAAGTACGTCACCGGCGGTGGCAGCACAGAGATGGAGGTATCCATAAAGCTGCGCGACTACGCTACAGACGTGGGCGGCAGGGAACAGCTCGCCATACAGGCATTTGCAGATTCCCTGGAGGCGATACCGAAGACGCTTGCCGACAGCGCAGGCATGGACGCCATAGACACGCTCGTTGCACTAAGGAGCAAGCACAAGAACAAGGAAGGGAGGAACTTCGGCGTAGACGTGTACAAGAACGCAATGTCCGACATGGAGAAGCTCGGGGTAATCGAGCCGCTCAAGGTCAAGCTGCAGGCGCTTTCTAGCGCAACAGAGGCCTCTGCCTCGATACTCAGGATAGACGACATGATAAGCTCCAAGGGCAGGTCCCCTGCGGGAGGCACTGGAGGAATGCCTGGAAGCCCTGGCGGCATGGAGGACTGACCTCGCATGGGCAAGAAGATAATAGTCACAGGGACTCCTGGTTCGGGCAAGACAACCATACTATCGAAGCTCTCCAGGTTCACAGTCGTGAGTCTCGGCACAGAGATACAGAACCTTACAAAGCAGCAAGTCGAGCGGGACCGGATACGCAGCTCCCTGAGCAACGTCAACATAAAGAGCCTCAGGGCCATGGCGCTCAGGGAGATAGACGCAAGGAAGGAAGACCTCATAATAGACACGCACACCGCCATAAAAGCCGGCAACCGGTACATAGCAGGGTTAACCGCAAAGGACATGAAGGAGCTCCATGATGTCAAGGCCATAATCTACGTTGATGCTACGGCAGACGACATACTTCTCAGGAGGTCGATGGACAAGAGCAGGTCGCGCGACCTTGACACCAAGCAGGAGATAAAGGAGCAGAGGAGCATAAACATGAGCCTCGCCACCTTCTACATGCAGGAGCTCGAGGTACCTTTATATATCATAAAAAACAAACAGGGCAAGGTGGAGTCTGCAGCCAAGGAGGTGCAGGCCGCCATAAGCGACGCCATGTCGCGCGAATGAGCGATTAAATGACTTTTGGAATGCAGGAAGCGACTATGATTCTGGTGTCTATAGGCATAGCCTATGCGCTGTTCTCCGTATTCACGCAGCGCAGGCTCTCCAATGTCGACAGGATGTACGAGCTTCGTGCGCGGATGAACAAGAAGACCAAGGAGCTCATGGTCATGGCGAAGGCCAGCGCACCTCGAGATCAGATGGCCGCGCACCAGCAGGAGCTCACAAAGGTGAGCATGGAGAGCATGAAGAACCAGATGAAGCCAATGATAGTCATACTGCCGGTGCTTATAGCGCTGGAGTACGCGGTACTTCCGGCCCTGTTCCCGTCAACCCTCACATTCAGCGTGCTAGGTTTCACCCTCAGCTACCAGATGTTCTTCATAGTCGTGATATTCATAGTCGGCATAGTGCTTTCGATATCGCTCTCGATGTACGACAGGCGCAGGCTCAAGGACAAGTACAACTTCGGCCTCATGCAGCCCTCGCTGAAGGAGGGTGCGGCAGAGGAAAGCACACAAGAGATACGATAAAATGGCAAGAGCAAAGGCAAAACCAAAGCCCCCCCACAACCTGTCTGCAGACCTACGAAGGGTCATCTCGCAGGCGGACAAGGAACTGCTCGAGATAAGAAGGTTCTCTGAGAGTCCAGAGGGCCAGAGGAGGCTGAAGCAGGCAGAGCGAAATGCGCGGAAGAGCGCTGCTCTCATAGCCGCGAAGCGCACCCTAGACAGAGTCAATTGGGCCAACTACGGCGGGGTCTGCAAGCAAGCTATCCGGGAGCAGGCGAAGGCGCACGACGCGGTAAGGCGCCGCAGTCATGCCGCTCTCTGAAGCCCGCCCTGGTGCAACAGGCGCTACTGGGAAGCATCACAACCTCTAAATAGTTTTACTGTCAATACCTAAAGCGTTCAATCAACCACATTCAACGGTGTTTTTGATGCCTAAACCAATGCATAGATCGAGAAGCCGCCGCCGCCTTCAGAGGGTAACCCACAAGGGCAGGAGTGTAATACACTACAAGCGCAAGGCCAACAGGATGCCGAGCTGCGCGATTTGCAGCGCAGAGCTCAACGGAATAACGCTCTCAAGATCCGGGGGCAAGAGCCGCCGGACGAACTCGAGGCTCTTCGGCGGAGTGCTGTGCGCAAGGTGCACAAGCGACGTCATAAAGGCAGCGAGCAGGATCGAGCAGGGCAACATGAAGCTGAACGACATAGGAATAAGGCAGCGCGCATACGTGCTGCAGATGATATCCCACTAATCTTCGGTAATTCCCTTGGAAGCCATAGTCATATCCGGAATGTCCGCAGCTGGAAAGACCACCGTATCCCGAATACTCGCCAAAAGGCTCGGAGTAGAAGCCATAGGCGGCGGAGAAATCCTCCGGGAGATGGCAAGCGAGCGCGGCTACAATCCAGTCGGAGACGACTGGTGGGACACCGACGAGGGCATAAGGTTTCTGAGGGAGCGCGAGAGCGATCCTGAATTCGACAAGGAGGCGGACAGCAGGCTGCGAAAGAAGATAATTGCCGGAAACATAGTGATAACAAGCTACACCGCTCCGTGGATAATAAAGGAGGGCTTCAAGATATGGCTTTCCGCAACGCAGGACACAAGGGCTAAGCGGATGTCTAAGCGGGACAAGACCAACCTTGAGAAGTCAGAGGGCGTGGTGAAGCTGCGCGACAGCGAAAATTACGGGCTCTACAAGGAACTTTACGGGATAGACCTGCTCAACGATACCGCCCCGTTCGACCTCATAATAGACACCAACAAAAAGACTCCGGAGCAGATATCCGAAATAATACTTGAGAATGCTGAAAAAAGAAGGAACAAGTGATCTTATGCCACTATTGGAAGAAGGAAGGGTAGCCGTGAAGAAACTGGGAAGGGATGCCGGCGAGAAGGCCGTAGTTGTCAAGGTAATAGACAAGAACTTTGTCATGATAAGGAGCCATTCAAGGCCGAAGGAGCGCAAGTGCAACGTCAAGCACCTCGAGTTCCTCAGCCAGAAGGTGAATCCCTCTAATGCGTCAGAGGTGGGCACCCTCCTCGAGATAAAGCCCAAGCAGCAGAACGCGCCTGCAGACTCGAAGAAGGGCAAGAAGGCGCAAGGCGCATGAAGCTCTCCACCCTCTGCTACGTCAAGAAGGACGGCAGGACGCTGATGCTTCACAGGGTCAAGAAGAAGGATGACATCCACGAGGGGAAGTGGAATGGGCTCGGGGGCAAGCTCGAGGCCGGGGAGAGCCCGGAGGAGTGCGTCATAAGGGAGATAAAGGAGGAGTCGGGCCTACGCATAAGCAAGCCAAGGCTGCACGGCGTTCTCATGTTCCCCGAGTTCGGAGAGAAGGGCAGCGGGGAGGACTGGTACGTGTTCGTATACACCGCAGAGAAGTTCTCCGGCAAGCTCGCAGATTCGAGGGAGGGCGTACTCTCATGGATTGACGACAGGGACATCATGAAGCTGAACCTCTGGGAAGGCGACAAGGCACTCTCGAAGTGGATCGGTCAGAACAGATTCTTCTCCGGCAAGCTCGTTTACAAGGACGGAAGGTTCGCAGGATACAGTGTCGAGTTCTACTGAAGCGCATGCATGACATAAAAGGGCTACGCCCCTTATGAACCCCACGCACGGGCGGGTCCTCTCCGCAGGCGAAGCCGGCGGTATCCCCGCCCGCATAAGGCACTCCCGCGGGCATTGATGCCTGATACGACCTTATCAACCGTGCTGAATCTCGTTGCGCTCGAGAAGTTATCCACTCGACTGGCACTCCACCGCGTCTTCTGCTGTCGAATTACATGCCTCCAGTACAACCTTCGTTAGTGGTTAGTTTGCACCGTTAGGTGCTTTCTTGCATTAGGCACAGTTTCACTTGTACACCACGACTCCTATGCTGATGTTCAGCGGGAGTGAGGTGGAGAGATTGCCGTTGAAAAATGCTATTTCAAAGTTTCCTGGATAGAAAAATTGGGAACTTGAAAAATTGGCAGGCGAGGAAACCGGCTTGTGATATGGCTGGTAAATCATGGATCTGTACTGTTTGCATGACGCATTGCCCTTGTTCTCACACCCTATCTCAAGTTTCACAAGGTACTGTGTATTCACGAGCAGGTTGAACTCTCCTTCAGAAAAGACGTGTCCGCCGCCGCGCGTCTCCACGTATTCGGCGTGCGGCACCGCGAATGAATAGTTGTAGTGCATGAGGGTCGCATGCAGCAGTGCCATTCCCGTCGCATTCGATGAGGTAAATCCGCTATAGTTGTAGCCTATGCGTCCGGTTATCATGCTATTTCCGTCGTAGGCACCAAGAGAGCGTGACGCTATAGCGCTGACATTTATGTCGTACTTCCCTTTCACGACAGGGACGATGAAGCGGCTGTAAGGATAGAGGGGGGGCAGTAGCGTTGATCCGAAGTACGCTTGGAAGTAGGTCCAATTGCCAATTGAGCTGTTAGCCAAGCTGAAATACACATCTATGGAGCCGTTGTATGGCAGGTAGATTGGTATCGTCTTGTGTGTCACGGCGTCCACGCTGAAGTTATATGCTGCGGATTCGTTGTATTGGTAAATAGGAGTCGCATTGACTGGGAGGTCGGCGCCTAAGACCGTGGTAATGCCGTTTATAACAAGGTACGCTCTGCAGCCGGTAGCTGCGCAGCTTTGAATGCTTGCGTTGCCCTGGGAATTGAAAGTCACATGGTTAGTTGGATACAGGAAGACTGCAGCGAGCACGGCTATGATGATCGTAGCAATGGCAAGCAATACGCCTATTCTCCTTAGCTCTTGATGCAACATATTCTCACTCTTCTCCGACTATTTGGTAATAAATTGATAAACCCATATCGGTAAATACCTGATATGGAATCTATCAACCCGTCCAGTTGATTAGGAGCTTATGCCCATATAAACCCATGTTTCGACTCTGGGACAAAAGTCGACTACTTTGATTTCCTTACCATAACATAGACTTTTTTCCCAATATATTCTTTCGGGCAGTCTATTTTTGCACCTGTACCGAAAGACGTTACTGGTTTTTCAAAACTACAAGGATATCATCCGGAGACGGAACAGGATACAGCCTCACCATAAAGAAACACTACGCATCCAACGTCAAGAAGAACAACGGAAAGAAGAAGATGTTTGCTTATGCGTTTGCATTCATCGACTTGAAGACGAACATGTATGTCGGTTACGGCACTGGAATGAGGTCGGAGAAGGAGGCGTTCTACAACGCGAAGCAGATGATGAGCTCACTCGGAATAGAAGTAGACAGTATAAGACTCGATAAGTACTACACATGTCAGTCGATAGTAAAGAAATTCGGGACATACACACGATTCTACATTCTTCCGAAGACAAATACGACGGTAAACGGCAGCAAGAAATGGCACGAGACATGGAGAGACCTGATAAGAGACACAATGGCCTTCCTGAAAGAGTATTATAGACGTGAGAGCTCCGAGAGTGGTTTTGCCTCGGACAAGAAGTCAAACGGTTGGAACGTATGGCAGAGGCGTCTTGACAGGATTGCGACAGCGGTTATGTGTAAAGGCGTCTGGCACAACCTCCTCGTGTTGGGAGGAAGATGACTTATGTCCCAATCCCTAGAGTTCAGAAAAGCATATATATCTCAAAAAACACATGCATCTCGTCAGAGGTCAAGAACCGGAGTGGTAAAATGGCAACAAAAAACAAAGAAGCGCATGACGCGCAGAAGGGCAACGGTGCAGCGAAGCAGAAGGATCTTGGTACGATGCTGCGCACCGACGACTCATCTGCCACGGAACAAACATCAAACACATGCATCTCGTCAGAGGTCAAGAACCGGAGTGGTAAACAAAAGCTATACACCGGGCGTGAGATAGTTGACCTATACCGCAGCGGCAGGAGGGACTTCGAGGGGATAAAAGCTAACGACGCATACCTCTATGGCGCAGACCTCTGGAATGCAAACCTCACACGCGCAAACCTCTGCGACGCAGACCTCCGCGTCGCAGACCTCATCGGCGCAAACCTCGCAGGCGCAGACCTCGCAGGCGCAAACCTCCGCCGCGCACACCTCCGCGACGCAGACCTCCACGGCGCAAACCTCCACGGCGCAAACCTCTCAGGCGCAGACCTCCACGGCGCAAACCTCCGCGACGCAAACCTCATCGGCGCATACCTCATCGGCGCATACCTCCGCGGCGCAAACCTCCACGGCGCAAACCTCACACGCGCAAACCTCATCGGTGAAAACCTCTCAGGCGCAGACCTCGAAGGCGCAGACCTCATCGGTGCAAACCTCTTAGGCGCA
>JAKAVL010000017.1 GCA_021817305.1 Microcaldota archaeon
CCCACTCGCCGTCAAGAAGATCTAGAAGGAAAAGCGTATATTTATTGCAGGATTAGACTCAGCACCCCCGACGAGGTCGGGGGAAAGCTACCGGTATTCTCTTCTTTAAGGCAGACCCCTGCTTAGCTTCTTTGTTTTCCCCATGTTTTCCTCCCGGACATTATTGGAAGGTATTTAGACTTCCTTTGCGTATCCTATTCATGGCAGTTCTCGGCATAGAGAGCAGCGCGCACACATTCGGCGTCGGAATCGTAGACCGCGGCAGGATCCTCGCCAATGAGAAGTCGATGTACAGGATTACGAACAAGGGCATGATACCTGCGGAAGTGGCGGAATTCCACATCGCCAACGCGACGGATGTTGTGGAGCGCGCACTGGACGCATCCGGGCTGCGTATTGATGGCATAACCGGCATAGGATACACGAGAGGACCGGGCCTCGGCCCGTGCCTGCAGGTCGGCCAGCTCACCGCTAAGTCTCTTGCGCTTAGACTCGATGTGCCCATAGTCCCGGTAAACCACGGGCTTGCGCACGTTGAGATAACTAAGCATATTGCAAGACTCAAGGATCCGCTTGCGCTTTACGTAAGCGGGGGCAACTCGCAGATTCTGAAGTTCGACAGAAAGTCGCACAGATATTCTGTGCTCGGCGAGACATTCGACATAGGCATCGGCAACATGCTCGACGCGTTCGGAAGAAACCTTGGGCTGAGGCACGCGTGGGGCTCCGAGATAGAGAAGCTTGCGCGGTGCGGCAAATACATTCCGCTGCCGTACACAGTCAAGGGCATGGACTTCGCGTTCGCCGGCCTCCTTACAAGGGCGTCTGGGCTTGTGGGCAGGGAGAAGAAGGAGGACCTGTGCTTCTCCGTGCAGGAAACCTCCTTTGCGATGCTTTGCGAGGCCGTGGAGCGTGCGCTCCTGCTGAGCAGCAGCACGGAATTATGCGCATGCGGAGGCGTTGCGCAGAACAGCAGGCTAGCTGAGATGCTGCACATGGTCGCAGAGGAGCATGGCATTAGGTTCGCGCGTGCGCCTAACGAGTACAATTCAGACAACGGAGCGATGATAGCGCTTGTGGCGGAGAAGATGCTTGCGAAGGGCATGGATATGCCCGTAGGCAGGTGTGACTTCGAGCAGAGATACAGGATAGACGAGGCTGTATTCCATGGTTAGGGGGGACTGCGGTGCGGAGGCCAGGACATACGAGTGCAGCGCATTCGGGGTGAGGCTCATTGCAAAGGCAAGGGAGCCGAAACGCTACAGGGTAAAGGCCCTTGATGAGGAATTGAGGAGGTCGCGCACCAGGAGGGAGGCGAGGATACTTTATGCGCTGCGCGAGCGCAGAATCCCGGTACCGTCGGTAGTTGCTGTTGGAAGGAACATTATTTACATGGAAAGGCTTGAGGGCAGGCTCTTGAGAGATGTGAGGAAGGGCCCTGCGTTCTTTGAAAGTGTCGGAGAGGTCGTAGGCGACATGCACGATGCAGGAGTGGCTCACGGGGACATGACCCCCGCCAACATCATGGTCGTGAAGGGAAGACCGTATATCATAGACTTTGGCCTTGCGGAGATGACGGGCAGCGTGGAGGAGAAAGCGCTAGACTTGCTGCTAATGAAGCGGTCCTTGGGGGGGATGGAGTACGCTGCTTTCCTTTCAGGCTATTCCAGCGGTAACAGGAATTACGGGAAGGTGATGGAAAGGCTTTCCGGGATAGAGAAACGCGGAAGGTATCAGGTGCGCACGCTTGCATGACCTCAAGCGCTCTCAAATTCGCGGACGGCATCGGGCACGTAGTATATGCCGTGCCTGTCGTTTGGCATTACGACTATGGAGCGCACCTCGAGCGTGGACTGGCGCAGCGTTCCGCTGCCGGCCTTGCACACATACGAGACAGGCCTGCCAACTTCGAGTACCTGGTCTATGCTCTCCTCGCCGCGCGGCAGGATGCGCACCTCTGGCTTTTCCGGGACGCCGTTGCGCACGGTCTTTGTTGTGAGCTTGAGCGCAACGACGCTTTTCTCGTAAGGCGCGAGCTCTGCCACAGATGCGCCGCCGAAGGCGTCTTTCTTGAACGCGAGATATACACTGCTGTCATCAAAGTTTACGGTGCTTATGTCAAGCCTTTCGCCTAGGCCGTACACCCTCATTGTCGCAGCTCCGAGAGGGGCCATGGCATGCGCCGGCGAAGGCCGCTCGGCCTTCTTAAGGGCAGCGGCAAGGGCCTTGTTTGTGTGGGAATTTGCATTCCTTAGCTCTGCATTGAACATCCTGGGCTGTTTCTCCATGTGCCTGCCCATTATCGCATTCAGGTCGTATATGCTCTCTAGAACATCGCGCGGCGCGTCCTCTGTTTCAAGCAGTGTTTTTGCAATTGCGACGCTTTGGGCGGCGGTGCGCGCGAGCTGCTCGGTCTCCTCCTCTTCGAGGTCCTTGCCATCTATGCCTCCCAGAAAGCCAAGAGTGTCGTTTATGAATGCATTGACGTCGGCCACCGATTTCGGAACCTGCTGTTTTGGCATGGTTTACACTTGGCGTAACTCATATTTAGACTTTGCTCAGAGGGTGGCTTTGCTACTAACGTTTGCTCCTTAAAAATGTTGAGAAAGGTAAGGACTAAGCCAACAAAGCCGCAATGCCTGGCGCAAGGCGCGCGTTCTGAAGTTGCGGGCAGTGCCTTCTTGAAGGCATGCCACCCGCTATCAGAGATCACCTACCCTTCTCTTCTGCGCCCTCTTGATCCTTTTCCTCCTCTTCTTTACCCACTTCCAGCGCATTCTGCCCTTCTTCTTCCATTTCCTCGGTATGCTGCCCAGATTAAGCACCATAAATTAATGTGATATGTTGCTGCATAAAGTATATTAATGCTTCCGCTGAATTATCAACGGTTGCATGGACAAGCGGGAAGGAATCCTCATTGTTGTCATAGCGCTTGTCGCGGCTGTGCTCGTTGTGGCGCTGGTAGGCCGCCAGGTGCTTGGGCCGCAGGGCGTCGTCCTGACCGCCAGCACAACAATAGCAACTTCTGTGAACACGACAAGCACTACGGTGAGCATACCGACAACCACTACGATAAGGAGCTACCAGGGCTGCCTGGCGCAAACCCCGACAGTCAAGATACAGAATGGAGATTTTAGCACGGGCAACTTCATGGGCTGGAACGTTACAGGCACGGGCTTCGGAACCGCTCCGCTCAACATAACTTATGAGAACAGCAATGCCGTATCTGGCTACCAGACGAACAATAATTACACGCAGACAAACATGTGGACAGGATACAGAGGGGTTTTCTTCGCATCCACTTATCAGGGGGGCCTGAGCATCACTCCAGGGAATATCACCTCTGGAGCTTTCGAGGTAACCGAGCCGTATCTGAACTTCCAGATAGCATCTCCGCAGAACAACAACATATATGTAGAGATAATGGAAGACGGGGTGCCGGTAGTGAGGTCCTATTACAACACGTTCAGTCAGACCGGCGGCAACTACCGCATATTCATGAATGCCAGCATGCCGCTCGCGACGCTCATGTGCAGCAACGTCACCATAAAGGTGGTGTCTGACGTAGTGTCTTCCCCTGCCACGCACTACGACTTCATAGCAATAGGCAATTTCTATCTCAGCAGGAGCCCTGCAGTTAACCGCACGACTCCGGTGAACCAAACGCTGTTCAACGTCGGCTGAGCCGCAGTGCTTGCATGTTCGTATACAACACTATGTCCCGGAAGAAGGAGGGGATAAGGGCGCTGAAAGACAAGCGCCTGGGATTCTATGCCTGCGGGCCGACGGTATATTTCTACGCGCACATAGGCAACATGCGCACGTATGTGACCGAGGATCTCCTGCGGAGGGCGCTGGCGCACGAGGGATATGTTGTAAGGCACGTGATGAACATAACCGACGTAGGCCATAACGTCGGCGACGGAGACGTAGGAGAGGACAAGGTAAGGGCCGAGGCGCGGAGGGAACACAGGGGCATTAGCGAGATGATAGACTTCTACACCGGAAAATTCCTAGAGGAGGAGGCTCTCCTCGGCATCCAGAGGCCGGACGTAATGTGCAGGGCATCAGAGCACATCGGGGCCATGATTTCGCTCATAGAAAAACTGGACGGCAAGGGCTATTTGTACAGGACATCCAGCGGCATGTACTTCGACACCTCTAAATTCAAGGACTACGGCAGGCTCTTGGGCAGCAGCTTCGAGAAGATGAGCAAGGAGCTTAAAGCGGGGGCGCGGGTGGAAAGACCCGCGGGCCTGCGCAACATAACCGATTTCGCGGTTTGGAGATTCGCAGAGCCCAACGAGAAGGAACTCGTCTGGGACACAGGATACGGAAGGGGTTTCCCCGGATGGCACATAGAGTGCAGCGCCATGAGTATGGAGTACCTGGGGGAGACCATAGACATACATGCAGGGGGAACGGACCACATACCGATACATCACACCAATGAGATAGCGCAATCAGAGGCGGCTACGGGGAAGCGCTTCGTAAGGTACTGGGTCCACGGCGCGTTTATGACCATAGGCGACAGGAAGATGAGCAAGTCCCTGCGCAACGTATACACGGTTGAGGACCTTGTTAAGAGGGGCTACCTGCCACTGAGCTTCAGGTACATGTGCCTTACAGTGCATTACCGCAACATGATGAACTTCACGTTCGATGGGCTGGAGCACGCGCAGCGGTCGTTGAAATCGCTTTACGCGTTCATCAGCAGGATAAGCGCCATAGAAGGCGTAGGCCATGTGGATCAGGAACTCATTGACAAGGCGGAAGCGCTCAGGAAGGAGTTCTTCGAGTGCATAGGCGACGACCTCGGTACTCCGACTGCACTATCGAAGATGCACGGACTGATGAACCTCGTAAGGGGGGTTAAGCTCAATGGATCCGAATCAAGACGCATTTTGGATATCATGCTGGACCTAGACAGCGTACTGGGCCTTGAGTTCAACATGCACTTGAGCAGCGCGCTTCAGAAGGAGGCGAAGGAGCTGATAGGAAAGAGGGAAGACGCAAGGCGCAGGAAGGACTTCAGGACATCTGACGAGATACGCTCAAGGCTGCGGGACGAGTTCAGGATAACGCTTGAAGATACCGAGGAGGGGACAGTCTGGTACACATCTACGGATTAGGGACCTGAGGCGCGGGGGTATCTACCGACGGAGCCTGCTTGCCGCCCCTTCGCTGCTGCCTGCCGGTCTTTGCAGTAGCAAATATTATGGAGAGGTCCTCTGCCTTGCCCTCGTCTATCCATGATTTAATGTATACGGGTATGTTGCGGAACGGCTTCGAGTATCTGTCGGTGAAACTATAGACGTTGCCTTCGTGCTTGAGAAGGCCCACTGTGACCCCGAAGTCAAGATATCTTTTCCACGTCGCGAGCGGCAGCCCGTCTCCGCACTCCTTCAGGCGGAGCTGCCCGCGCTTCTTGACTTCTGTGAGCGCCATCGAAAACCGGTACGCCCTCGTTTCATTGTCGAAATATATTTTCGAGACCTCCCGCACCGAGAGGTTCTTGAGCTTCTCCTTTAGGGGGGCATCCTCGAACTCCCAGTACTTTATCGACACGTGATCGCCGATATAGTAAAAAGAGGGATTAGCTTTTAGCCTTTTCCATGCAAATGATAAATCCCTGTAAACAAGTCCTGTATTTACAGGGCGCCTTCAATCTCTTCTTCGGCTATGTTGAACCTGTTTGCTGTGGAGCAGCGGTTCCCTCTTAGAGCCGCTTTGGCCTTTGCGTCATCTGACCAGTAGATTATCCTCTCCATCCCTGGCTGCACGTGTGGCAGGCCAGCAAGTTTCCTGACAGCGCCTTTGAACAGATCAACAGGTATCTTTACCTGCGAAGCGGCATGGAAGTCAGGATTGCCGACAAGGGCATCCATCAGCTTTTCGGCTACAAAGCGGTTTCCTGAACCGAGAAGCTCGGTTGCCTTTTCGATTATGGTGTCCTGCACAGTAGGATGCGTGGTCTTCGCGGCCACAAGCTCGGTGGCGACCGGATCGCCCTGCTGTATTACCCAGAGCTGTGTGGTTAAAGAAATCGGTTCCCCCCTGCCTCTGCTTATTCCAAGAGCTATGCGCCTTGCGCTTTCTATATCTGACTCGCTAGGGGCGAACGCCGGGGCTTCCCCCTGGGCCTTGCCATTGCCCTTCAGCCGTTTTAGCTCCCTCACTCCAGCCATAAAAGCCAATGCTTTCTTCTGTTTCAATTGGTATATATGCGTTCCGTGCCGGTTCTGGGAAAGATTTATATAGGTTACATGACATAAATATTGCGTCTGAAAAGTAAAGGAACAGACCCTCGGGTTTGCTTTGTCTCTAAGTAAGGAAGTAAGGAAATCTTAGATTCTCATATTGAAGTGATTGAATGGCAGAAAAACCACATATAAACGTGATTTTCATAGGGCACGTCGACCACGGAAAGTCGACTACTGTAGGAAGGCTCCTTTACGACACGAAGGCCGTAACCGAGCAGGACATGAAGAAGATCAAGGAGGAGGTAGCGAAGTATAACAGGGCCACCTTCGAGTTCGCGTTCGTCATGGACCAGCTCAAGGAGGAGCGTGAGCGCGGCATAACAATAGACATCATGCACCGCGACTTCCAGACGCAGAAGTACTACTTCACCATAATAGACGCCCCTGGACACAGGGACTTCGTGAAGAACATGATAACTGGCGCAAGCCAGGCAGACGCCGCGGTCCTTGTAGTGTCAGCGATAGATGGCATACAGGCGCAGACTAGGGAGCACGCTTACCTCGCTAGGGTTCTCGGAATACAGCAGGTCATAGTCGGCATAAACAAGATCGATGCGGCGAAGTACGACAAGGCGAAGTTCGAGGAGGTCAAGGCAAAGGTGACAGAGCTTCTCAAGACGGTTGGTTACGACGTCAGCAAGATCCCGTTCGTGCCTTATTCTGCGCTTCAGGGCGACAATGTCGCGACCAAGTCAGACAAGCTGCCTTGGTACACGGGCAATACGCTGCTGCAGCAGCTCGACCAGTTCACTGTCACTAAGAAGCCTACGGACAAGCCGCTCAGGCTGCCTATTCAGGACGTATACAGCATCAAGGGATTCGGAACTGTACCTGTTGGGAAGGTCGAGACAGGGATAATGAAGCCTGGCGACAAGATAATAATAATGCCTGCGGGAGTGCAGAGCGAGGTGAAGAGCGTTGAAATGCACCACCAGCAGCTGCAGCAGGCCATACCCGGGGACAACGTCGGGTTCAACCTCAAGGACATAGACAAGAAGAACATAAAGAGGGGAGACGTTGTAGGTCATTCGAACAACCCGCCTACAGTTGTGCAGGAGTTCACGGCGCAGATAGTTGTCATAAACCACAAGACCGCAATTGCGAAGGGCTACACCCCGGTATTCCACATACACACTGCGCAGATAGCGTCGACCATAACCGAGATACTCGAGAAGAAGGACCCTAAGACCGGCCAGACGCTTGAAAAGAACCCTGAGTTCATCAAGAACGGCGACATAGCCCTGGTCAAGGTAAGGCCTACGAAGCCCATATGCGCGGAGAAGTACAGCGACTTCCCTCAGCTCGGAAGATTCGCCATACGCGACATGGGATCCACAGTGGCAGCTGGGGTAATCCTCGACGTCGTGAAGAAGCAGTGAATCAATGCCGACAGCCAGGATTAAGCTCATAAGCAGAAGCAAGGACGCGTCGCGCGACATAGCCAGGCAGATAATAGAGATAGCGAAGTCGCTGAACATAAAGTTCAGCGGTCCTATCCCTCTGCCTACAAGGACCCTCAAGATATCGACGCGCAAGACCCCCTGCGGAGACGGCTCGCACTCCTATGAGCACTGGCAGATGCGCATACACAAGTGGCTGGTGCAGATAGACGGAAGCGAGACCGCGCTTCGCCAGATAATGCGAATCCCTGTTCCGGACACCGTCCACATCGAGATAGTCCTCGGAAGCTGATTCTTCAGCTGTGTGTTTTTATTTTGATAGCACGTTAGCTCTGGCTATGCCAACCAGGACCGAGCATTTTATAAATTGCGCCGGCTTGCTTTTTATATGGGTTCTGCACATATGCCCTAGGGAGCAGTACGATGAGAAGGGAGAAGGTTGCAGTAATAGACGGCGGCGTATGAGGCGATGGCGCGCGTCTCGGTGGAGGGCAACAACCTGCATTTCAGGGACGACATAGGCTGGAGGGACGTTGCGCGACTGAGACGCGATGGGTGACGCGCACGTGATTCCGGAAATTCTGCGGCCTTGAAACCTTCGCGAGGCACAAGGCTCTTAAATCCCTTCGCCCTTATATATCAGGGTATAAGGTGTAATAATGGCAACTAGTTCGAGCCAGCACGTAAACTCGCGTGCCGCAAAGTCCGAAGACAAGATAATGTTCCTTGTGGCGTACCTCGTGCCGGTGCTCACTGGCATAATAGTGTACGTGCTGTACTCTGAGAAGGACAGGGAGCTCAGGTTCCACGCCGTTCAGTCGATACTCTACGGCATCGCATTCATAGTCGCGTGGTACGTGCTGTCCGCGGTGCTTTTTGCGCTGTTCTTCCTCGGAGGGCTGGCCCTGGGCGCTGTGCTCGACATAATATTCGCCCTTGCATGGCTGTATGGGCTCTACATAGGGTATGAGGGCTTCATGGGAAGGCGCAGACTGATCCCTGTCCTTGGCAACATAGCAAAGGAGGCGTGATGCCCCAAGGTACTGCATGCCATGGAAAGCGCCGGCCTGCCAGGCAAGAGATTCACAAGGAAGATTGAGGACTTCACGTGCGAGGTTTGCGGCACAGCGGTGCACGGCACAGGGTACACTGACCATTGCCCTAAGTGCCTTTCCAGCAAGCACGTCGACGTAATGCCCGGTGATAGGAAGAACAAGTGCGGGGGCATAATGAAGCCGGTTTCCGTGGAGTACAGGAACGGTTCATACGTGATATATTACGTTTGCGGAAAATGCAGGGAGAAGAAGCGTATGTCTGCGAGCAGCTCGGACAACAAAGACTCACTCGAGAGATTCATTGGCGGGGGCTAGGCATCCATGCGCCAGTTCCTCTTGAACACGTCGGGCCTTTTGGGCTGGAACTGCTCGGGCTCTTCCATTAACTCCGTGTCCCGTCTTATGCCGAGCTTGGCAAGGGGATTGTCTCCGGACTGGCGCCGGTTCCTGACGCCCTGTTGTTTCTGTGGCTCCGCCCTCTTAGGGATGCGTATTGCTGCCATTGTATCACATGCGAATAAAGCCGCAAAACATTATTAGCCGTTTCGTGCAGGTTTCCCTGCCTGCGGGCAATGCGCGGGGGTATTTTCGAATCCACTCGAAAGCTTTATAATGAAATTTGATGTAAGAATAGTGATTTCCTGGAGCTCAACGAATCAGAACTTATAGAAAGGGAGCTTACCATACGCGACCTGAGGGTGAGCAAGGAGGTACTTGACACGAGGCGCTCTGCCATGAGATGGCTTGCGCTCTCTTTGGGCATAATCAATCCCGGAGAATCGAGGCTCAGCGCCGTCGCCGTGCTAGATGCGCTGGTGAACTTCCAGTTCATGAAGAAACAGGATCCTTCGGTGAAGGAGCTTGTAGAATACATAAACGCGAACTGGGAGCGGATAAACGAGAAGACCCTGCGCTACCACCTGCTGCGAATGAAGAGGATGGGCTTCGTGGAGAACAGCAAGGGCCGCTTCAGCTTCAAGCCCCCAAGCTTCGGGGACAGGTTCGATGCACAGGCGTGGTCGCGCAGCACATTTGAGGCCTTCTACGGCGCGGTAGCGGTGAAGGTCGGGGAGGTCGTCAACGGCCTGAAGAGCAAGGATCAACTGGTGTAGCAATGAATACAAAGGACAGATGGACATGGATTGTCATAGCAATAGTCATAGTGGCCGCGATAGCGGCGATTTACTTAGAGACGAGGCCGAACACAAGCGCCATAGACGTGTCTCTCAAGGCGCAGGTCAATGGCCCCCAGAATATTTATCCGTTCCAGAGCGTCATCTTTCCAATCACGCTCACGAACTATGGCGGCAGCGCGTTCAGGGACCTTGGCGTTGGCGTATTCATCAACGGCAACCTCACAGAGGCGTACAACGTAACACTGCCACAGCACAACAGCACGACGATAAACTTCACTGAGGAGTTCAAGTACCCGGGAACGTTCAAAGTGAGCTTCACGGCGGACCCTAGCGGCCTGTTTCCAATAGAGAACAGGAGCGCGGCAACATCGGCCGTAACGATAGTGGTGCAGCAGGAGCAGGCACCCGCCCCTGCATCCAACCTTCCACAGGGGCAGGCAACAGAGAAGGACTCGTACATGAACAGCGCGGGGTACCTGACGGAGTCCTATCTTAGGGATACGTACAACATCAGCGCATTCGGATTCTCCGGCATGCCTTCTGTTGACGGATTCTTCGAACCGCTGCTCAACCTGACGTACAACTATACGCACAGCATATACACTGCACGGGCCACGTACCCGAATGCGAGCGCATTCTCGATTTGGATACAGGGCGCGCTCATAGGCAACATAACTGCGGTCTGGGCAAAGGGCCTGGAGAGCATGAACAAGAACATTTCTTACACGTTCAATGACATAGGCGGGAGGAACCTTACAGTTGTGACGCTGGGCAGGGGCACGACGATATGCAGCTGGTATTCTGGTGGTTGGATAAAGAGCCTCGCGTATGAAGGGCAGAAGGGCTGCGACGCGGTTCTCAACGACACCGGCAGCAGCATTGCCACGCAGAAGTTTTCAATTCCGATAATCAGCAACAGCTCGCTCCTTGCAAACCTCACTACCAGTACGGATTCCGGCTCGCAGTCTGGGGTGCTGTCATACGTGAGCAACTCGATTGTGTATATATCGGAGCAGGATGGCGCCCCTGGAAGCGCATGCTTCGGACTGGTCTACAACATCAGCAATGTCAGCTACTGCTCGACTTACACAACATCAGGAAGGGATGTGCTCGTCAGGACTACCCGCGGCTCGTTTCTGGGCAATGCCACCACAAGCTCTAGGGGATATAGGAACCTGACCGTGCTGGCCCTTGTAAATGCAAGCCTGCTGCCTTACCAGACGCAGGAGAACGTGGCGCTGTTGCAGAGCTTCAACGCGATTGGCTCAGGGACGGAGTTCGTTTCAGGGATCAGCAGCACGTGCTCCTTCAACACGAGCCTTTCATGCTACTCTCCTGCGCTTGCGCTGGGCAATCTCACTATGAGGTTTTACAACAAGCTCAATGAGACGGTGAACGTCTCGTCGATGTACTGCTCTGAGAGCGGCGCTGGGAAATACTACGCCGTAAACGCAGTCATTCCGGCATCGTCGAACTATACAGTAAAGATCCCGTGCTATGACAATGGCGCACTGATAACCGGGGTGCCGCTAGGGCTGACCCTGAATCTAAGGATGAACTACGTCGTCTCAGGGAAGAACTATATGGCCGTTGGCAGCGCGTATGTCGTGTGAGCATGGGGAGCGCCCGTTCTGCATTCACGGAGCGCGTGGGCCGGCTCAATTCGCTCCAAGAGGCATCTTTTGATGCCATTTACTCCGGGCAGAACTGCCTCGTAATGGCGCCCACTGGCAGCGGAAAGACAGAGGCCGCCGTGCTGCCCATACTTGAGAATGCGCTGGAGAAGGCCGGCGGCAAGGGCACGTTTGCGCTTTACGTGACGCCTCTGCGCGCACTGAACAGGGACATGATGAAAAGGCTCTCTGAGCTGTGCTCGGAGCTGGGTATAAGCATAGGCGTGCGCCACGGAGACACGCCGCAGAGCGAGAGGAGGAAGCAGGCGCTGTCCCCTCCCGTGCTCATGATTACCACCCCTGAAAGTATACAGAACATGCTAATGTCGAGACGGCTGAGAAAGTCGTTCGAGAACCTCAGGTACGTAGTTGTCGATGAGCTGCACGAGCTGTACCATAACAAGCGCGGCGCGCAGCTGTCAGTTGCCCTGGAGAGGCTTGCCGAATTGTCGCCTGAATTCGCGCGGGTAGGCCTGAGCGCAACGGTTGGCGATGCGAAAGAGGCCGCGCGGTTCCTGTTCAATGGAAATCCATATAAGGCCGTGGAATCAGGAGCGGAAAAGAAGATCGAGGTATCGGTGGTCATGCCGATAGTACCTAAAAGGGGCCACGGCGAGTTCGAGGCCACGTTCGAGATGGATGATGCATCGCTTGCGCGCATCGAGTACCTTGAGGATGTTATAAAAGGCTCGAAGGCGACTCTCGTGTTCGCTAACACAAGGCAGGTGGTCGAGTCGCTTGGAAGCAAGATAATATACCTCAGCAGATTGGAGGGCTTCGATTATGTAGGGATACACCACAGCTCCCTTGACAAGGAGGAGCGCATAGAGATAGAGAACACATTCAAATCGGGAAAGATAAACTGCATCGTGGCAACAAGCTCGCTTGAGCTGGGCATAGACATAGGAAGGATAGACATGGTGGTGCAGTACGGCTCGCCAAGGCAGGCCGCGCGCCTGCTCCAGAGAATAGGCAGGGGCGGGCACCGGGAGGGGGAGGTGTCTCACGGGTCCGTTGTCGTTTCAGGGGTGCTGGAGGCGCTGGAATCCACAGCGGCCATCATTGCTGCGAAGGAGGGCAGGCTCGAGGAATACAAAATGGAGGAAATGGCATTGGACGTCCTTGCAAACCAGCTGTCCGGCATGGCTCTGGAGTACCGAGAACTGGAAATTGGGAAGGCGTACGGGATATTCAAGCGCAGCGCGGTGTATTCGAAGCTGGGATTCGAGAAGTTCATGGAGGTCGTGAACTTCTGCAGCACGATAGGCACGGTGAGGACCGACGGCAAGGCGCTCTTGCCCGGCAGGCGCACGAGGAACTACTCCATAGAGAACATAAGCGTCATACCAGATTCGAGGAGATTCGCAGTCAGGAGGGCATCAACGAACAGGATCATTTCAACGCTTGACGAGCGCTTCGTGTACTCGAGCATAGACGAGGAGTCCACGTTCATAACAAAGGGGGTGCCGTGGAAGGTCATAAGCATAGAAGACGACGTGATCTTCGTAGAGCAGAGCAACGACATAGGCGCAGCAATACCGGACTGGGAGGGAGAAGACCTGCCAGTTCCGCGGCACATAGCGCAGAAGACCATGGATCTGCTCGCAGACTGCTCGAAATGCCAGGGGGTAGTGGAGCCTGGCTCGATGGCGAAGGTCGTAGAGTTCTCCGAGAAGCAGCGCTCGCTGTTCCTTCCTGCAAGGGACAAGACGTTCATAGAGGAGCTTGACGATTACGTAGTGATTTACTCGCCGCAGGGCACTCTAGCCAACGAGTTCATAGCCAGGATGATTGCGCTGTATTTCAGGGAGCGCGGGGAGGAGGCGCAGGCACGCTCGACGCCGTACGCAGTCATAATCGACATAAGATATCTCAGGAAGAAGCCGGATATATCAAGGGTGATCGCGGGGCTCTGGAGTGCGGAGCGCGGCGGCCTTGATGAAGCGCTTGCCGACTCGTCGCTCTTCAGGTACAGATTCGCGCAGGTGGCGAAGCTCTTTGGAGTGATAGAGAAGAAGGCGGTGCTCACGAGGAACAAGGTCGAGAAGATAATCGGCTTCTACAGGAACTCGGTTGTTTACGAGGAGGCGATGAGGGACGTAAAGAAGAACGGGGTCGATTATGCTGCTGCTTCTGAATTCCTCGGCGGGATAAATTCTGGTGCCATAAAGCTGGCATTCGCCAGGCAGGGATCCCAGCTTTCGAGAGAGGTGCTCAGGTCAGCGCTCAGCCACATGGAGCTGCTTACAAGGACAGAGCCCGGAAGCGAGGACGTGGCGCAGGTGATGAAGAAGTTCGATGGGAAAGAGGTCCGCATGCTTTGCACTTACTGCATGTTCTCTTACCAGATAGCGCTTGTTATGGAGAAGCTGACCAGCGAGAAGATACTTTGCAAACGGTGCAAGAGTCCTATGATGTGCACGTATTCCGATGAATATTACAACGCCCTTGAGAAGAGGAAGGAGGGCAGGAAGCTCACGAAAGCTGAGTCTGAATCTTACAGGCAGGCGATAAGCGAGGCGGGCCTCGTAGACGCGTATGGCGGGAGGGGCATTCTTGCCCTTCTCACATATGGAGTCGGCATCTCAACTGCGGGCAGGGTGCTAAAGATGATGAGGAAGGACGACAAAGTGTTTGTGGAGGATCTGCTCCGCGCGCAGCGCACATTCATAAGGAACAGCAGGTTCTGGAAGTGATTTCGTTACTCCTGATACGTCAGACCTTCCTCCGTAGCCGCTGTATGTAGATGAAATACGCCATTGCCGCTGTGAGGAATACGCCGCCGATTACGGTTATCGCACTTATATAATACCTGCTTGCCTGCGGGGCAAGATAGCTGTTCAGATTCACGGCGCCGTTGAAGATATTTGGGTATGACAGCATCTCGAAGGTCAGGAAAACGGTGAAGAGAAATACAGGCACAATGAACCTTGCTCGCATGTCATCCTTGAGGTATAGTGCAAGCATTACGGCCAGAAGCGCCGCTGCGGGAACTATGGAATACCAATAGGCCAGGATATTGCTTAGCGCCGCGGGAAGGTATGCGACAATCGCTGCCGCTGCAAGTGCCGCGGAGAGCATCAGGCTGGAGTAAAGAAGCTTCGCTGATTTTATGGAGAAGAAAATGAGAGTTATGAATACGGTTATGAGAAGCGCGGCTGCAATGAGCAGCACATTAGGAAGATTCACGAATACGTAGAGTATGTTTGCAGCGGAACTGCCTACGCTGGCCACGCTCCCAGAGAGCGCAGAGGTGAGCACGGACAGCGCTATAACTACAGCGATTATGGTAGATATCGAGTATATGGTGCGCATCCTTCCGGTATTCGCGTCGTTTCCCGATATTTCCGAATAAGCCAGAAACGCATTCCTGAGAATGAGGAGTATTGCAAATACGAGTATCGGACCGGAATACATTGTGTCTATTATGGGGAGCAGATCTGGGTATGTGGCGGCGAGGTTTACTATGAAAAATATTATGAAGGTGCCAGTTATCTCCCATATCGGTGCTATGTAGTCCATGGCCCTGCTCCAGCGCTCGTCCTTCTTGAGGAAAAGAAGCGCTATGCCAAGCTCCAGCGTAACCAGCGTCAGGGATATCGCAAGAAGGACATAATTCACAAAAACCAAGGCATCCATTGCTACACCTGCCGTTCGTTTAGCTCGGCGACGAGGTCCCTTTTCGAGAATATTCTTCTGAGAACTATCAAGGTCATGGGAATTACCACTGCATATGTTAGTACGATGAGAACGGCTATCGGGATTATCGATGTTGATGGGTTTGCGGCCTGCTGCACCGTCATGACGGTGTATATTATCCAAGGCTGCCTGCCGAACTCGTCTACCATCCATCCATTCTCAAGGAGTATAACGGCGAGGGCGCCTGCAACCACAAACAGCTTCAGGACAATTCTGTTGCTGAACACCTTCCTGCGCAGCACGTGCAGGCCGAACACGAACAGGAAGAATCCCGCCGCTCCGAATCCCATCAGGACCATGAAGTCGAACATGTCGTGTATTATCAATGGCGGCCACGTGCTTTTCGGAAACTGGTTAAGTCCTGGAACTGTTCCGGCGGGACTGCCTGTCGCCAGTATGCTCTGCAGGTTTGGTATTGGCACGTCGCCAACTACGGAGTTGTTGGAATAGAACCCGAACAGCAGCTCTGGTGCATACGCCGTGGCGTTCAGGTCGAGCTCCATCGCGGCGAACTTCTCCGGCTGCGTCGTATACAATGTTTCAATGGAGAGGACCCCGGTTATCGCTGCGGCGAACGTGCTTATCATCGCTATAGCGAATATCAGCTTCACGGCTTTCTTATAGTACTCCTTCTCCCCGTCTGACCTGGCTTTCAGCAGCATGTAAGCAAAATAAGCCAGGAATATCAGCGCTCCTGCGAAGTAGGAGGTCGCTATGACATGCGCCACCTCGATGCCTGCAGAGGAGGATGTGAATACGGCTCCTGGGTCTATGCCAGTGACATTTCCGCTTGCAAGGTATGCCGGGATGTTGAACCCTGCTGGCGTATTCATAAACGCATTGAGTATGGTTATGAACATCGCCGAGGAAACAGCGCCAAGTGCAACGAGAGCCATGAGCGACAGATGCGCATATCTGTTCTTGAACACCTTGTCCGAGTAGAAGTAGAGCGCTAGGAATATGGACTCGGTAAAGAAGGCGAAGACTTCTGCGTATACCGGTGCGATTGCAACCTTGCTGACCAGGGCCATGAACCCAGGCCACAGGAAGAAAAGGTTTGCTGCAACAAGGATTCCTGATGCAGTACCCACGGCAAAGAACACCAGGAACACTATAGAAAGGCGTTTTGCGAGGACCCGGTAGTGGCGGTCGTTGTACCTCACTGCCAGATACTCCGCAAGCAGTATTATGACCGGCAGTGCTATCCCGATTACCGCGAGGACTATGTGGACTGACAGCGAGAACGCCATCGCGAACCTGTCGAACAAAATAGCGTCTAACATGCGATCAGATGAAACCATACCATAGAGCCAATATCCCCACAAACTCGGCTATGTACAGGAATGCGGGGTACTGAACTATGTATAGGGTGCCTGCGGCGCTGACGATTATCACGCCGGCGATTATACTCAGCATCTTGCTGGACTTTCTCTTGAGGTAGCTTTTTGCTGCTACGGCGACAAGGATCACTGCCGCGGGCACTGTCACCAGCGTGGAGAACAATGCCGTAAGAAGCGGGATATTACCATAAACCACGTACTCGGTTATTATGTTTCCTATGCTGCCGCTTTCAGAGACGAGCGCGGCAAGGAGCACAAGCGTAGTTATAGTGGCGAAACCGTAGTAGGTTAGCCTGATCCTGCGGGATTCGACCAGTTGCATAGAGCCGAGGGCGAGAGCCTCGACGAGCAGCGCAACTATGAAGAGGTATGAGGCGATGAGAAACGTCGAGTAGATGCCATACGCGAAGAGTATTTCTTCAAAAACGGTTATGGCGAACATCCACAGGCCCGCGCTCCAGAAGAGGAGTGGCCTGCTCCTGCGCCGCATGTATCGCTGCGTAATCACTATTGAGAGGCCGAGAGTCAGTATGAATGTGACTATGGTTGTTGCGAGGACAGCGGCCTGTGAAGTGAGTATCTCGAAGGCCATGCCGATATATCGATATACATAATTAAATTAGTTTGGTGCCGGATCGGCGTTGGGCTGTCTGTCCTCTCCCGCAAGAAGCTTGGCATCTGTCACCTTTGACCCGCTGTCCAGGCGCATCAGCCTCACGCCGCTTGCCGCGCGTCCCGTAACGCGTATCGAGGAGAGCGGTATCGTTATGCTCACGCCCTTGGAATTTATGAGTATTAGCTGCTGGTCCTCCCTTTCCACGAATATCGCCTTTGTGACCGGGCCCGTCTTCTCGTTCACTTTCAGGTTTATGACACCACCGCCGCCTCTTCCCTGCGCCCTGTATTTTCCTATGTCCGTGAGCTTGCCGTATCCCTTCTCTGTAACCGTCAATATCATCCCTTCCTCGTTTGTGGCTATCACGTTCTTGGCCTGGTCGCTCCTGAGCCGTATTCCCCTGACTCCCATCGCAGCCCTTCCCGTGAACCTTATCTCCTGCTCCTCGAACTTTATTGACTTGCCGTTCTTCGTGACTATGACGAGATATTTCTCCTTTGAGCACATTATCGCATCTACTATCCTGTCGTCCTCGTTCAGCGTGATGGCGCGTATTCCTGATGAGCGCGGGTGCGAGAACAGTTTCGCATCGGTCTTCTTCACAAGGCCCTTCTCCGTTAGGAATACTATCTTCGAATCGGTGAAGCTCGCAATATCCATCATCTGCACTATGCTCTCGTTGGTTATGTTGAGCAGGTTGACGATGGCCTTGCCCTCAGAGTAGCGGCCGCTTTCAGGAACGTTGTAGGCCTTGAGCCAGTACGCCTGGCCCTTATCTGATATGAACAGCACGTAGTCCTTGTTATTGCAGGTTATTATCTGCTTCACGAAGTCGCCTTCCTTCAGGTTTATCGATATAACGCCCCTGCCGCCGCGCGCCTGTTCCTTGTAGTTGTCCATCGACATGCGCTTTATGTACCCCGAGTTCGTTAGTATGAGTGTGACCTTCTCGTTGCTTATCATGTCCTCGTCTGCGATGTCTATGCCTTCCTCCGCGTGTATTATCTCTGTGCGCCTTTCGCGGCCGTACTTCTTCTTCAGGTCGGCCATGTCCTGGATTATTATATCGTCCTGCTTCTGCCTGCTGCCGATAAGGTCGTTGTAGTAGAGTATCTTGCCCTCGAGGTCTGCCTTCTCCTTAATCAGCGACTCCCCTTCCAGATGGGTCAGCCTGCTGAGCTTCATGTCAAGTATCGCGTTTGACTGCTTCTCCGAGAGCCTGAACTGCTCCATGAGGTTTCGCCTTGCGTCCGCAAGCGCCTCGCTCTTCTTTATCGCCTTTATTACCTCGTCTATGCTCTCCAGGGCTATGACAAGCCCGTCGACTATGTGGAGTCGGTCCTGCGCGACTCCAAGCTCGTGCTTGCCCCTCTTTACTATGATTTCTATCCTGTGGTCTATGAAGGTATTTATTAGCTGCAGCACGTTCAGGCTCTTAAGGCTCGTCCCCACCACCGCAAGATTGATTATCGGGTGAGTAACCTGCAGCTGCGTGTGGTTGTACAGCTGATTGAGTATCTGGTTGGGGTCCTCGCCGCTCTTCAACTCAACTACTATGCTCAGGCCCGTGCGCCCCGTTTCGTCGCGTATGTCCTTTATGCCTGTGATCCTCTTCTCACGCACCAGTTCGGCGATCGTCTTTATCAGGGAGGACTTGTTGACGTTGTATGGTATCTCATTGACTATCAGCCTGTTCCTCTTCTCGTCTATTTCCACCCTTGCCCTGACAGTCAGCTGGCCCCTCCCGGCCTTGTAGCCATTGTACGAGTTTCCTGACATTACCGCTATGCCGCCCGTCGGGAAGTCTGGGCCCTTGATTATCTTGAGTATGTCATCGACAGTTGCGCTGCCGTTCTTCAGGCACAGTATCACCGCATCGCAAACCTCATTCAAGTTGTGCGGAGGCATGCTCGTTGCGACGCCGACTGCGATTCCTGAAGCGCCGTTGATGAGAAGATTCGGTGCCCTGCCAGGAAGCACGCTCGGCTCCTTTTCGGTATTGTCGAAGTTCGGAACCATCTGCACGGTTTCCTTGTCGAGATCATCGAGTATCTCCTCGGCCAGTCGCGTAAGCCTTACCTCTGTGTAGCGCATCGCGGCCGGGGGATCGCCGTCGACGCTGCCCATGTTGCCTTGACCTTCGACGAGAAGGTGGTTCATCGAGAAGTCCTGCGCCATGCGCACCATAGTTTCGTACACTGCCACATCGCCGTGCGGGTGGTATTTTCCGATAACTTCGCCAGTCACTCTTGCGCTCTTTTTCGTCGGTTGGTTATGCGTGTTGTTTATTCGGTACATGGCGTACAGAATCCTACGCTGCGCCGGCTTCAGGCCGTCCCTTGCGTCGGGTATGGCCCTGCCTATGATTACGCTCATGGCGTAGTCTATGTAGCTTGATTGCAGCTCGTCTTCAAGATTGACATCGTTGATTTTTGTCATAAGCATCACTAAACGTCGAGGAAGTTGACTTCCTCGGCATGGTCATGCAGGAACCTGCGCCTCTGTGCGGGATCTATCCCCATGAGAACAGTGAACAGGCTGTCTGCTATCTGCGCATCCTTTATCTGCACTCTCTTCAGTATGCGCTTCTCTGGGTTCATAGTAGTCTCCCAGAGCTGCTCCGGGTTCATCTCACCGAGACCTTTGTACCGCTGTGTTTCTGCGTCCTTGTGCTCGCCTACCCGCAGGGTGCTGAGCTCTTCGTCGGTGTATACGTATCGGTCTTCTTTGCCGACCTTTACCTTGTAGAGCGGCGGCTGCGCGATGTATATGTATCCGGATTCTATGAGCTTCTTCATGTACCTGTAGAAGAATGTCAAAAGCAATGTGCGGATGTGGCTTCCGTCAACGTCGGCGTCGGTCATGATTATTACCTTATGGTATCTCACGTTCTCTACGTTGAATGTCTCCTTTATTCCTGTCCCGAACGCAGTTATCATTGATTTAATTTCCTTGTTGTCGAATATCTTTTCATAGCTCGCTTTCTCGACGTTGAGTATCTTGCCGCGCAAAGGCAGTATCGCCTGCGTATTCTTGTCTCGGCCCATGCGGGAACTGCCTCCAGCGCTCTCGCCTTCCACCAGGAATATCTCTGTCTTTGTAGGATCGTTGATTATGCAATCTGTGAGCTTGCCAGGCAGCACCGTGCTGTCGAGAAGGCTCCTCTTCCTTGACAGTTCCCTGGCCTTCCTTGCGCTCTCCCGCGCGTTGGCTGCTGCCGTCGCCTTCTCTATTATTGCGCGCGCATCCTGCGGATGCTCTTCGAGATATCTGGAGAACGATGAATAGACTTCGGTCTCCACTATCGATTTCAGCTGCGCGTTGCCCAGCTTCTCCTTCGTCTGGCCCTCGAATTCGGGGTTCTGCATGAGTATCGACAGAGCTGCGCACAGGCCCTCGCGCACGTCCTCCCCAGTTATCTTTACGTCGGACTTGCCGTTGCTGTTTTTGGTAATGTAATTTACAAGCGCCCTTGATATTGCTGCCCTGAATCCCGACACGTGCGTTCCTCCCTCGGTGGTCTTTATCGTGTTTACGAAAGACTCGAGCCTCTCTTCATATGAGGTAGTGTACTGCAAGGCGTATTCTACCGTAGTAGTGCCGACCACCTTCTTCAGGTGTATGACGCTGGTTATTGGCGCAGCTTCCTTGTCAAGGAACTTGATGAAGTCCTTTATCCCATTTTCCGACAGGTATACCGTGTCCTCAGGCTGCTCGAACCTTTCGTCCCGCAGCGTTATGCGAAGTCCGGGATTTAGGAACGTCGTGTACGTGATGCGCTCCTTTAGCAGCGTCGAGTCGAAAGATATGGTCTTGAATATCTCTGCGTCAGGCTTGAAGGTTATTGTTGTGCCGTGCTCTGTTGTCTCGCCTATCTCTTCTGTCTTAGAGGTTGGAATGCCCCTGCTGAACGTTTGTTTGTATACCTTCCCATTCCTTTTGACTGTAACGTTAGTGAATTCTGAGAGGGCGTTGACCACAGTCAGACCTACGCCGTGGAGGCCGCCTGACACCTTGTACGCCTCGCTGTCGAACTTTGCGCCCTTGTGCAGCGTCGTCATTATTACCTCTAGGGCGCTCTTGTTGTACTTTGGCATTATTCCAACAGGTATGCCCCTGCCGTCATCGCTTACCTCTGCTATGTTGCCATCGCCTTCTTTGTAGAGGCGTATAGCTATGTTGCGGCAGTAGCCGGCCATTGCCTCGTCGACCGCGTTGTCTATGATCTCGAAAAGCAGGTGCACTACTCCGTGCGAGCTTGTTGACCCAATGTACATTGCCGGCCTTTTCCTTATTCCCTGGGGTCCTTCGAGCACGACTATCTTTGACGCGTCATACTCGCCCCCACCATCTATCATAAGAATCAACGCTATACATTGCATTTGAAGGAATATAAAGCTTTTCATGCCGTTTTGACGAGGTAAATCTGTGCTCGTGAACCTCCCTCCGCGCCGCGCCTTTTGCGGTAAATGCATCCTTATAAGCCTTTGCTGAGAATCGGTTATTCGGTGTCGCGATGGATAGAAAAAGGGTTATAATATTGGGAGCGGCTGGGAGGGACTTCCACAACTTCAATGTTCTTTTCAGGGGCAAGGCCGAGTACGAGGTTGTAGCTTTTACGGCAAATCAGATACCTTACATATCGGGCAAGGACTACCCGCCTGTGCTTTCCGGGAAGCTGTACCCAAAAGGCATACACATATACGATGAATCCGAGCTTCCCTCACTTATAAAGCGACTGAAGGCTGACCTATGTATCATGTCGTACAGCGACCAGCCGAACGGGGAGGTCATGCAGAAGTCAAGCCTCGTGAATTCGCTGGGCGCTGATTTCTGGCTTGTCAGCCCTGAGCACACGTACATAAAGTCCAGCAAGCCCGTTATCGCGGTATGCGCAGTGAGGACCGGATGCGGAAAGAGCCAGACGAGCAGGTACATATTATCCCTTCTTAAGAAGAAGGGCATACGCGCCGTTGCGGTGAGGCATCCGATGCCTTATGGCGACCTCAGGGAGCAGGTAGTGGAGAGGTTCTCCACCTTGAAGGACCTTGACAGGTACAAGACCACTGTAGAGGAGCGCGAGGACTACGAGCCGCACATCAGAAGGGGTTTTGTTGTTTATGCTGGAGTTGACTATGAAAAGATTCTCAGGCGGGCTGAAAAGGAGGCGGATGTCGTGCTTTGGGACGGAGGCAACAACGACGCCTCGTTCTTCAAGCCGGATCTGCTCATAACGGTTGCAGATCCTCTGCGCGCGGGAGACGAGCTGACGTATTATCCCGGGGAGACAGTAGCCAGGATGGCCGACGTTCTTCTTATCAACAAGGTGAACTCTGCGACTAAGGCGGAGCTGGGCAGGATTATGAAGGACCTTAAGGCCATAAACCCCGACGCACGGGTAATAAAGGCCAACTCAGAGGTTTTTGTTGAGAATGGAGACGCCGTGCGCGGAAAAAGAGCTCTTGTGATAGAGGACGGGCCGACCATAACGCATGGGGGCATGATGTTCGGCGCTGGCACTGTCGCTGCGAAGAAGTACCATGTGGGAAGCGTAGTGGATGCGAAGAAGTACGCCGTAGGGGAGATAAGGAAGACCTATGAGAGGTACAAGAGGCTTGGCAGGGAGCTCCCAGCCGTAGGCTACAGCAAGAAGGAGAAGAAGGACCTCGAGACGACCATAAACAGGGCCAGGTGTGACGTCGTGCTTTCCGCTACACCGACAGACTTAAACAACATAGTTAATGTCAACAAGCAGATAGTGCAGGTAGGATACGAGCTCGACCCGATAGGCGGCGGACTTGACAGCGTAATAAATAAATTTATAAGGGAGAACGTCAAATAGTAATAGCTGTTTTTCGGGTTCGTAACTCAGTTTGGTCAGAGTGGCTGGCTCTTAACCAGCAAGTCGTGGGTTCAAATCCCACCGAGCCCACATTACTTCTTTCTCATTGCAACATAGCCTATGGCTTCCCTGGCTATGGCTTTGAGGCTTGATTCCTTGATTGGCCTTGTGTTCTCCTCGAACTTGCTTACTGCGGTATGAACGAGCTGCTGCGCCTCCTCCTGCGCGTATGCTATTGACCCTACGTCGTTGAACAGCTTCAGGGCGTACTCTACGTCGTCCTTCGTCTTCTGCTGCCGGGTTTTGAGGTATATGCCCTTCAGCATGTTCAGCTGCTCCGTGCTTGAATTCTGCACCGCGTGCCACAGTATCAGTGTCTTTGTGTTCTCGAGGACATCGTTGCCTATGGTCTTGCCGAGCTTTTCGGCGGTGCTGGTGCAGTCGAGTATGTCGTCCTTTATCTGGAATGCGTTGCCCGCGGGGGTTCCATACTCTGTTATCTTCTCCACTGTTTCCTCGTCTGCCCCGGCGATTATGGCGCCGGTCTGCATGGGCCCGGACACCGAGTAGTAGGCAGACTTCGCGTAGATGGAGTCATAGTAGTCCTCTTTTGTGAACTTGGTTATATCCTTTACCTCCTTGCTGAGCCTTACGTCCCTGTACTGGCCGTACACTGTCTTGAGTATTATGTCAACGGCCTTGTCGAAGTATTTCTGGCCGCCGCTGCCGAGCTTGTTTGCGGCCTCGTTGGCCATCTTCCACATGATCACATGGAGTGCGTCGCCGCCGAGTATGGCATAGTCGCTGCCGAAGAGCATGTGCGCTGACTTCCCTCCCCTGCGCAGCTCGTTGTTGTCCATTATGTCGTCGTGCATAAGTATCCAGTCCTCGGATATCTGCTGCACCGCGGCGGGAAGGACGGCGCGCTCGTGGTCGCCGCCGTAAAGAAGATTCCACAGGAGGAGGTATGACGGCCTTCTATACTGGCCCTTCCTGTTGACATAGACAGGCATTACCTCCTTGGTGAAGAACTCGGGCTCCGCTGCAGGCATGTACTCGCATATCTTCCGATAGACCGTATCTTTGTGGAGTTGGATGAAGCTTTTGAATTCCTTTGGCTCTTCAGGCATGGCTATCACATCAAGTATATGGCGCAAGGTATTTAACAGGTGTTTATTTGCAGGGAATGGTTGTTAAATGTTGGGTAGATTACGACAAGAAGCGTAATGCACTACGTTCATTATGCGGGAGTGTTTTGTGGTATCCTGAATTAATGTCCTCTCGGTAATCCTTTTTCGTCATCTCACCTTTTATTCATTATGGGTTCCATCATTTCCCTTGACATCTTGTTCAG
>JAKAVL010000035.1 GCA_021817305.1 Microcaldota archaeon
CTCCCTACAAAACCTGTTCTCAATGCTGAAAAGCAGCGACAGCTCTATCGACACAAGGCGCGCCTTCCTTATCTCCATATCGCCTCTCTTGTAGGCTATCACGCCTGAGTTCATGAAGCGCTCCATGCTGTAATAGTCGTAAGGAACGCCCCCGCTCGACGTATTGTGCATCTTGTAAAGGTCCCAGTCCAGCTTGTCAGGCATGTCGCTGCACGTTATTACGTCAAACCCGGCGCTTCGCAGCTCGTCCGCGGGGCCCATCGCCACCTCTACCTCGGTGTCAGACAGCTTTTTGTGCGAGCATTCGAGGGTGTAGTCGTTGAAAAGGTACGCCCATATTCCGCCGCAGCCTCCTATCGGGAGCACGTAGCCCATGTCGTTCCTGTCGGTCACGACTAGGTTCTTCGCGTATATGTTTATCGTCTTCCTTGCAACGTCTATGCTCCTTATCTCCACCTTCTCTGCGTAAAGGGTCTCAAGGTACCTGAATACCGTGTAGATGGACTTGGCAACATCGGATACGTCGGGGTCGAAGAGCGACGCGAATCTGTACCCAAAGCGCTTCCCCACCCCGTAGAGCCTCTCCTTCCCGTGCTCGGGGTCGTAAGCGATCACCGCATTCTCCAGCTCGACGAGGAAGTCCTCCGGAAGAAACAGTATGCGCTCGTACACTATATGGTGATGCTGCGAGGGGAAGCTGCTGATTATGTGCCCCGGGGTGCTTATGTCAGATACGTTCGTGAGCACGCGCTCGAACACGAAGTCGGCAGAGTTGTCTTCCATGCAGACCCCGCCTATCCTACCTCTATCCCCCTGTCGGTTATCTCGAACTCGCGGAGCTCGAGGGTGTTCTTTGTCTGGCGCATCTTCGTGACCTTTATTATCCTCGTGGGCTCCCTGCCGAGCTCAACTATGTCGAGCTTTACTATGCCGTCGCAGAGGTACTCGCTTATCCCGTCCGATGTGAGCTTCGCGCCTGATTCGTCTCCGTGCGTTATTACTATGCAGGTGCGCCCCAATGATTTGAGCTGCTCGATTATGCTGTACACTATCATCTGGCCGTCGGCATCCTTTATCTGCATGTTCCTCGCCTTCTCGTTCACGTCAGAGAGCGTCTCATCCCACAGCGCTACGAAGCGGCCCAGGCTCACCATGTACGTTGCAACGTTGTCGAAGACAATGCGCTTCGCGCCGGTCCTATTCACCGCATCGCTTATCATCTGGAAAAGGTTGAAGCGCACATTGCCCTTCGGTATCCTAAGGAAGGTTATCCTGCCCTCCTTCTCCACGGCATCGAAGTCCATGCCGAACATGGCGGCCTGGCTCTTGAGCTCTGCCGGAGAGGACTCTATGCATATGTAAACCCCGTTTTCCCCCTTCCTCGCGCCGTTGTATATGAACTGCATTCCGAAGATAGTCTTGCCGACACCGGGAAGACCCGTGAGAAGAACCATTGCGCCCTCCGGGAAGCCTCCCCCGACGAGCCCGTCGAATCCCTTTATGCCTGTGCTTATCCTGTTCATCCTCTCATCTGCCATCAGTCAACTGTATAGTGGTTATCAGCAAACGCTTTTAAACTCTCGCATTGTATTCTACATCGTGATAACATGGCTAAGAATGCAAAAAACGAGAGCCTGAGGAAGCTTTCCTTCTGGTTCACTTTCTTCGGAAGCATAGTATTCCTGCTGATCAGCCTGGCTGTGGATAACCTCGTATTGCCAACCAACTCCACGGGCATATGGCAGCCTCTGCTTTTCTCAGGCGCCATCGTCGGCTCGCTTGTTCTCTTCATGATGAACTTCGGAAACTACGGCACCAAGGGCCACATATTCACGTCGTCGATGATGAAGGCGACAGTTGCGACGACATTCAGCCTCATGGCCCTTACCGCGGGATCCAATCCCCCACTGTTTGCCCTGACTGTAGCAGGATTCGTGCTCGCATTCCTCGGCGCAGCCGCGGCATACGTAATCTGAGTCTGCCTAGAATCGCCTCCCATGCGAGGCAAAGCATTTAACCCTGAGCGTGCAATGGTTAACCATGCTCCCAACCCTGCTCTCGGTAGGCGCGATAAACGCACTTGTGCCAATACTCATAATAATCGTGCTCATAGGCGCAGCGGCAGGCCTAACCCGCGGCTTCTCGTTCCTTGACCTCTTCGGCATAGGCACGCTCATGGGCATGGGCCCGAGGAGGGGCACGAAGGGATCTCTTGCGCGGTCAGGGTACAGCACCATTGCAAACACAGGCTCTGTGTATCCAAGCGGAGGCTCGAAACGCAAAGAATACCTCCCAAGGTTCGTGCCGATAAGCATAAGAAAGGGAACAACGCACGTCCTGGCACTAGATCAGAAGAGGGAGCAGAGGAACCGATTCTTCGCAATGGCATACGGTGCAAATGCGCTAACGCCGAAGGAGGCGGAGGAGGCCAAGAAAACAGGATTCGTAAAGCTCTCGACTCATGTCCCAGGGGTATTCGGGGGGATGCTTGCCATTGCGACGGGCAGATTACAGGGTGCATCCACCTGGATGAACAGGACAAAGGGCGCAGGATACAAGACGGCAACCATGCCGCTTAAATCTTCAAGTGCGCTTGAGGTTCGTCTGAGTACTTTTGAGAAACTTCATGGTGGCGCTCCAGAATCCAAGTTCTTCGAGAGGAGAGACATAAAGAGATCACTTGACCTACTTGAAGAGGGCAAAGAACAACTCAACGACCTGATGAAAGAGCACGCCGCAAAATTAGCGGCCATAAGCGCCAAATACGGGAACAGAACCGGTCAGAACCCCTCCGGAGCAGAGCTCAGGGATCGAGCGAAGCTTGACAAAGAGTACCTCACGAAATTCGTGAAAATAGACAACAAGACTACATACCATCCTACCACAGAAAGGATAATGCGCAAGCTGACCGAGTACAACAAGATATCAAACAAGGCCAACGTGCTTCTCGGCAAGTCGCAGGGCGGCGGGGATGATGAAGGATACTCCATTGTCAGAGATACTAAAGAAGAGCTCGCGGAGGAAGACAGATTCGCGCATCCGGGCAAAAGGACGTGATATAAATGTACATCTTACTCCCTGCTGCACCGACAATCCGGTAGCTTACCCCCTGGATAACTGGGCGCACGGCAAGCTCTTTATACGTGCGCATCGACAATAAAGCATGCGAGCCAGTGCCCTGCGTGCGTCGCTTGTTCTTTCCCTGCTACTGTTCAGTACTCTCTACGCCGCAGCTCCAGGCCTGTGCCCTCCTACGACATTTGTAGGCTACCTGATCGCAGGCAGTTCAGTCATTGTGCTGGCAGCCGCAATAGGAATATCGGTTATCGCACTCCTGGCATCGATGATGCTGATAGCCGTAGTCTACATAATAACAAAGCTCATACCGGGCATACACATCGGGCGATGGCTGCAGAACGAGTACAAGGAGTTCATAAAGTCGGCGCTCATCGTGGCGACAATATTCTCGGTGCTGTCAATACTCTCGGGTATTGCTGTTGCGCTGATGGGCTCCCCCGGCACAAACTACCTGACAAACGTGGCGCAGCTCACCTACCAATCAGAGGTGTACCTGTGCGGGGTCAACGACCAGCTGATCAACAGCATGAACAACATGTTCGAGCTCTCGCTAGCGTATGGCGCATTGAGCAAGTCCGAGGTGGAGTGGCCTGGAATACCACTCCCTCCAGAAATATCATATGCCATACCCGTCGTCGGCGAGTTCCTCATGAATGCACCTGTATTCTACTCGGGCTTCGGCGCCCGCCCGTTCGGGAACGACGTCCTCGGCCTCGGCGGCTCGCAGTACTCCTCGATGTTCAACGACATGGTAACCTTTGTCGAGTTCCCGGTGATGACATTCTATTCCTCGCAGATATACCTGGTGCCATTGTTCGAGTCAGTGGGGCTTCTGATGCTAATACCCCTGGGCCTGATATTCAGGGCAGTGCCGCTTGTCAGGGGCATAGGCGGCACGCTGCTGGGCCTGGGCATCGGCCTTGCCATAATATGGCCCTCTATGCTTGTCCTTGTAAATGCCCCCATATCCTCCTACTTCTCCTCGGTGTTCTCCACGCAGATAGTCCAGCCGACGGTGTCCCATGCATGCGATTCATGGGGCATACTTTCCACTATATGCAACAGCATACTGCAGCCGACGGGGGGCTTCCTTCTCGGGCTGTTAAAAGGCATAGGCATATCCGCATCAACCCTGGTGTCCATATATCCAACGCTTAACTACCTCATGGAGTACAACCTTTACCTTATATTCCAGTTCTACTTCCTTTTCATTTTAGACCTTATCCTCGCATACTCGATAACAGACAACATCGCAAGACTCCTTGGGGGCAGCATCAGGCTGTCGCTCGGTAGAAGGCTCAAGCTGATATGATAACATTCAACACGCCCGCAAACTCCTATCCTTAAGATAGGAGTAAGGGCGTGCAAGAAGGTATATAAGAATGCAAAAC
>JAKAVL010000040.1 GCA_021817305.1 Microcaldota archaeon
ATAGGCGTATGCTGTTCCGTGATAATCCTGGCTGCGGTGCTGTACCTCGTGGTGTCAAAGACACTGCACAGGCGCAGCGGCCGTAACGCCTCAAGTGCGGCGCAGGACAGCCAGCCAGACAAAAAACAAAACAAATAAAATTGTATCAATTGTATGATTAGTGCTGCCATGAACGTTGCCATAATAATCCCCCCCAGCGACTTCCGCGATGAGACCGTATCCTCAGCGGTAAGCCTTCTTGGCAAATGGGGCGTCAACTGCCTTATATCCAGCACGACGATCGGGGAGTGCGTCGGATACCATGGTGCGATATTCAGGTCATCCCTGCTGTTCAATGAGGTGACCACCGAGAACTTCGACGGCATACTGGTGCCTGACGGCCCAGGGGTCGAATCTTACAAGCTCTACGATGAGCGCCGTCTGTTGGATGTCATAAAGCACTTCAACGATAAAAAGAAGCCATTGGCGTGCGTCGGCAACGCCATAAAGATCCTGGCAAGGGCCAACGTCATATCGAATGTGAAGATTGCCAACGTCAAAGACAAGGAGACTGCAAGGCTCGTCGGCCTGTTTCGGGGTGTGATGACTGCCAACGACCTGGAGGCTCAGGGAAACATAATAACGTTTTCCGGGGGCGAGAACGCAGACTCTGCAGTGGACGCGCTCCTCGACCGCCTCGAGGTCAGGTGACCCTTCGTTGCAGCTTCATCGAGGCCCCGCACTCGCCGCACCTGTACACCACCCTTCCGGAGGATATTCTCACGGTGCAGTTCCTGCCCGGCACAAGCACTGACTTGCAGCCAATGCATATGTGGTCCTTCACGCGCCTTGGGAACGTGATCCTGTAATGCTCGCTCAGCTCCTTCGCTATGCGCATGTACCTCCTGGCGAGCGCCTTGTCCTTCTCAGTGCCAGAGGCCACTCTCCGAGAGGCAAGCTCGTAAAGCCGCTCTATCCTCGACAGCGCCATCTCCTTTTCAAGGCCTTTTGCGCTCATGCACACACTATTAAATATCTTTTTCAACAACATACATATATCAATACCCTAAGGTGCAGCAGTGGAGAAGTTCGCGCTTTTTGATGCAAACATGGCCCTCGTGAAGGACGCAAAGGACGTGTCGCGCTACTTCGCGGAGTCCATAATGAACATATACGGCATGATAGTCAGCGTAAACCTCGCGGAATATCAGGGAATGTCCGCAAAGGAGACGGCAATGGAGATACTCAAGAAGAACGGCCTCAAGGAGGACGAGATAGAGGAAAGGCTCGACCGCCTCCTGGAAGACCTTCCATACTCGTATTACAACGAGGCCTGGAGCGACAGGGTGCTCGTCATCGATGGTGCGGAGCGTCTCCTCGGATCACTCAGGAACAAGGACATTGGGATCGGTATGGCAACAGGAGAGCCACAGCGCATCGCGAAGATGCGCCTGGACAAGGTCAAGCTATCAAGCTACTTCTCCTTCGGCTCGTACGCAGAGGATGGCATATCTCCAAAGGAGATAATAAACACGGCGCTCAACCGGGCATCCGCCGAGCTCGGCCTTCAGTCAGACGAGGGCATCCTCTTCTCCGCGTTTCCGCGCTTCATCTCTGCGGCAAGGGAATCCGGCATGTATGCAGTGGGCGTAGCAGGCGCCAGATTCAGCACAGCGGAGCTTATCTCTGCAGGCGCAAACGAGGCGGCGCAGTCCCTGAAGGAAGAGCCAAAGATACTTCGGCAGTTATAACGCGCAGATTTTCACTGCTGCAGCTCACTGCCCCTGCCTATGAACTCGTTCACCTTCTCGGATTCAGAGACGAGCTCCCTTCCCTTGTACATGTCCTGATACTGCCACTGCGTCTCGAATATCCTGGCCATGTAATCTGCACCGAAGCCTGCGCGCTCCCCCTCGACTATCCTCAATATGTCATTGACGAGGAACTCAGAGGTGTCGGGGCCGCGGGGGCACTCTGTAACGAGTTCTTCTCCATCTTTAGCAAGCGTCCAGCAGCCGCGCATGCCTGTCGTGGCCTCTACGTCGTTGTTAAGGTAGTCAAGCTCCAGATATGCGCCTGATTCAAGGTAGAACCTCACGGCCTTCGTGTCCGACTTCACGCCCTTCGCCACCCTCACCGTCCCAGAGACCTTGCCATTGAACTGCTCGCCCTGCAGCTCCACCTGTGCCTCTATGCCGGTGGGATTGCTCTCGTCATAATCTGAGTTCGTGGTGTAAAGGCTAAGGTCCTTCAGCCTGGCCGAGCCGGCCTTCGCACCCCTGTAAAAGACCTCGAAGGGATGTATCCAGTCCATGAAGAGGCCGCCGCTTTCCATGGAGAAGAGCCACTTGCTCCTTCTCGCATCCTCCTGCCTTGCGGCCTCGAAGAACGTCGCGGAGACTCCAATAATCCTGCCGTGCTCCTCCTCGAACCTCTTCAGAGTGTTCCACAGGTTTATAGTCAGCAGCTTGTGCAGATAGTGCAGGTGCAGGTAGGTCTTGTCCTCAAGGTTGTTCTGCCTTATGTACTTGACTACAGAATCGAATTCCTCCCTGTTTATGCCCCATGTCTTCTCGGTTATGGTTACCTTGCCGCTCTCAAGCGACTGGAGGGTATGCGAGGCATGGTACTTGTTAGGATTGGATATGTGCACTATGTCGAGGCCGTCAAGGAACTCCTTCGGCAGCGGCGCATCAGGCTGCATCCTGTAATAGCTGTCCCTCGTTATGCCGACGAGCCTCAGCCTGTCCGCTTTTCCCTCTATGCCGTTCACGCCTATCACCTTCGCAAGGCGTATCCTGTCAGTTCTCGCCATTCCGGCGTAAAGCCTCTCGAACCAGTGCCCGAAGCCAACCGCGCCAAGATTATAAGCCATCTAATCCCCCTTCCTGATTACCTTATGCCCGCCGAACTCGTGGCGAAGCGCTGCAAGGAACCTCCTCCCGTACTGCATGTCGTCCCTGCTGGAGAACCTGTTGAAAAGCGCGTTGGATATAGAGCCGAATGGCACGCCGTACTCAAGCGCGAGCATCGACGACCATTTCCCTTCCCCTGTGTCCTCCACGTGCGGCAGTATGTTCAACATGTCGGAGTTGTTGCGGACCGCGCGCTCCGACAACTCGATGAGCTTGCTGCTTATCACAGAGCCGTTGTTCCAGGTCTTGAGCAGCGCCCCTAGGTCAACGTCCTTGTACGGGCCCCTTTTTATCAGCTCAAGGCCCTCTGCAATGCTCTCCATCATTCCGTACTCTATTGCATTGTGCACCATCTTGGTGAAGTGGCCGGAGCCCGTGCCACCCACATACGTGTAGCCGTCCTTGACGCTAAGGTCCCTGAACAGGTACTCGACGTTCTCAAAGGTCTTCCTGTCGCCGCCAACCATGATGGACATGCCGTGCAGCGCGCCGTATGGCCCCCCGCTGCATCCCGCGTCGAGGAGCGCTATGCCTTTGCTGCCCAGAACCTCCCTGTGTCTGAGGTCTTCCTTGAAATACGAGTTGCTGCCGTCTATAATTATGTCCCCCATGGTCATGATCCCGGCGAGCTGCCCTACGGCTTCATCAGTCACACCGCCTGCAGGGAGCATGAGCCAAACGATTCTCCCGCCGCCCGAGCCAAGCTTAGATACGAGGTCTTCAACGGAATCGGCCCCCGCGGCTCCCTGCCCTACAAGCTCATCAATCGGTTCCCTTGACCTGTTGTACACGATGACTTTGTAGCCCTTTCCAATGAACCGCCTCGCTATGTTGGCGCCCATTTTTCCGAGCCCTAAAACGCCTATCGTACTTTCAGCCATAGAACTACCCAACAGAACTATCATATTGCTCGGAACATGTTTTTATGGGTTGCTAAGCAATACATATACCAGCAAAAGCGGGATCCGTTTTTGCCTGCCCGGCATAGCGTAACACTTCAAGATTTGTACGGTGATGAGGAGACACCGTTTTTGAGGATATTTGACAGATTTTCGAAATAATCCTGTCCTTGGAGCTTCGAAGTCATGTACAAGGACATCTGCATCGCATAACTGT
>JAKAVL010000038.1 GCA_021817305.1 Microcaldota archaeon
TAGTGCGCCTTGTTGACTCGCCGAGCATGCCTGAAGGGGAAGCAGTGATGAAGATCACGCCGAACGGCATAAAGGACTGACCGAATACGCGCACAAAATCTAAGCAAGCACAAACGTCTCTCAAAGACGCAAGTGCATCAGCAAGGCCCCAAAGAAACTATTTCCTACCGGGACTCACGCCTTCCCCGACGATGGCAGTTTCCAGTACCTGAAAGTATACGCTAATGCGGCAAACCCGAATCCTTCGACAAACCACCAGTTCACTATCCTGAAGAATATGGCTATCACCGAGGCTACCCCGAAGTCAAGGCCCATGCCCCCGAAGAAGAGCACGAGGTACCCTATCAGTGCCGCGTCGCTGACCCCCAGCGCAGCAGGTATGCCTGTGACTATGCCGAGAAGGAGGGATGACGAGAATATGAATATCACCTGCGGCATGGTGCTCAACGGAAGGCTTATCCCGAATGCGAGTATCACGAAGTAAAGGGCAATGCCGTTCACCAGCATCGAGGGTATGGTGAAAGCCATCGAATACACATATTCGTTTCTTCCCAGCTTCTTGTTGCTCCTGAAATAAAGCATGGCATTGCGGAAGAAGGGCTTCAGGCGCATTATGCCTCCGAAGCGCCTCCTCACGAACTCGAAGGGGCCGCGAACATACAGGAATATGAACGGAAGAAGGAGCAGTACGGTTATCCCAAGGGACAGCAGGACGTATTTCCCTATGAACACCGCAGCCGCAAGCGATATGACTGCGAAGCCGGAGAAGTCAGTGAATATGTCAGCCACAATGGCGGGGAAGGTGTTGGCGAACTTTATCCTGGTCAGGTTGTTTATGGTGTACGAGACTATGGCCCTGCCCCATCTCCCCGGGGTTATCTCCATCGAATACATTGACAGGTATATCATGAAGTTTCTCGCCCTCCCTATTCTCACTCCGAGCTTCTTCATGTAGAGCTCCCACTTGGGATACCGCATGGCGTTGCTTATGAATACAACAAGCAGCGCGATTAGGAAGTAGAAAAGGTTTATGGAGAGCAGCGAGCTAACGAATGCACCGGCGCCCTCGTTGACTACGGCTGCCATAATTATAACAAGGAAGACCGCAAGGCTGCCGCCTATTATCCAGAGCACGACGTTTCTCGCGAGCCTTATCTCCTTCTTGTACTTGTCGTAGTCCTTAACGCCATCGCGAACCTGTACGCTGCGCTTTTTCTTCGCTACCAACAAAACCACTATTTCTCAAACCTGATTATCCGAGATCTTGCAGCATTCTGATCCGCGCACAGCAATGCAACGTTGCTGCTGGCATGGTAGTCAGCTACACTGTATCCTGTTTTCTCTGCTATCTCCTTCGCGAACTCCAGTATGGAATTTTCCCTGGGCATCTGCTCGTATGAAAGGCCCCGCTTCTCGTTCCTTGCACCGCCTACGTACACGAAGCCCTTGACCTCTACGTAGTGCGGCTTGCCAACCTCGATGAGATGCGCATAGCCACCGACGTCTGTCATGTTAAGGTTCTCCACCAGGGTGAGCCTGAACGTTCTTCGCGTGTTCATCCTTGAGAATATCCCAAGGAATTCCATGAAGTTGTCCCATGTCGCGGCAAGGTTCTTCGCCCTGGTCACCTTGCCGTAAATCTCCCTGTTCGGCGCCTGCACTGACACGTAAAGCTGCGTAGGCATTACAGTGAGCGCCTTCAATGCGTTCACCATTGTGCCGTTAGTGACAAGGAATGTGCTTATGCCCCTGTCGTGGAATGCCCTGAGCAGCTGGTTCATCTTCGGGTAGAAGAGCGGCTCGCCGGTAAGGCTGAGCGCCACGTGCGCCGGGTCGTTGGACTCCTCCCATCTGCGCATGTCAACCTTCTCGTTGCCCTTGTAGCCCGTTATTATGCGCTTGTGCTCGCTTATGAGGCCCTCAACGATCTTCTCCGGCTCATCCCACTTCCCGCCGGCGTTCATCTCATTCCACTTGAAGCCCTCCTCCTCAGGGATTATGCGCCAGCAGAACGAGCATGCGAGGTTGCAGCCTATCGCCGTCGTAGCCTGTATGCACCTCCAGCTCCTTATGCCGTAGAATCTGTGCTTGTAGCAGGACTCGCCGTTCTTCATGCTCTCCGAGGTATAGTTGCATATCTTAGTGGCGGAGTGCCTGCCGACGAAGTGGTAGCCCTGCCTGCGCATCATCTTCTCGAGGCCTTCTGGCACATTTGGGCTCTGTTCACGCTCCAATGTCTCGGTGACCGCGATCTGTTCGGCAGGCATATTAAAACCTATGTCCTAATATTAAAAGCGAAGTATTAATAACGATTTTAGAAAAGCGGACCCACGTGAATAAATGCTAGAACTCTCTTACAAGTCAAAAACAAGCATTTATGCCAAGGACCAGTCCACGAAGGACATACTCCAGAGAGGGTTCTTCGGAAATGCCTCAGGGAGCAGGCTGAAGCTCAGCGTGATAGAGGCGCTGTACCTGATGGACGTCAGGAACGCAAGGTGTTCCGGCAAGACAACAGAAATATCTTTCAGCAATCTCGCCTCAAGGTTCTCAAAGCCCAGGCGCTTCATGGCGCGTTATCTCACATACAAGGATTGGAGGGACCGCGGCCTTGTCGTCAAGGATACGAAGTACAGGTACAGCACAACCAACAAGAACCCTGTAAAAACCTATCCCTCAGGGAAGTTCTCCCTCGCGCATTACGCGCTCCATGGGACGTTCTTCAGCTCCGACCTCACCACCATGATCGATGAAAAGGAGAAGGGCCGGGAGCTCTACGACAGGTACTGGTTCGGGCAGTACGGCTCATACAAGGCAGCGGACAGGGGCCAGCTGAACAAGCTCGATATCTACGAGACCGTATTCCTCATGGAGAAGGGCGCCCTGTCTGTGCAGAACGCCACTAAATCAGCAATAGTGAAGGCAGCTACCGCAAGGCGCAGGGACTTCCAGAAGATGTACGACGTGTACAGGGACTGGAGGGAGAAGGGGTACGTCATCAAGACGGGCTTCAAGTTCGGCACCCATTTCCGCGTCTATTTCCCCGGGGCAAAGCCCATTACTGGCGCAGACAACGGGTGGACGCACTCCAGGCACGTCATCCACGTTTTTCCCAAGGACTCGAGGCTGCTCATATCGGAATGGGCGCGCGCCATACGCGTTGCCCATTCGGTGCGCAAGACGTTCATACTCGCGGTCCCTGGCAGTTCATCCGAGAAAAGGCTCAGCCCGGACTTCATACTGTACCACCGGAAGGGCGGCGAGGCGGAGAACCCTGAGAACGCCTCCCCGAGGTACGTGATGCTGTCACTGGGGGAAGAGGAGCACATAGGCGGCAGGGAGTTCGCCGGGGCGATAAGCGAGGCCAAGCGCATGCATCTGGAGCCCATCCTCGCCATAGCAGACCGCGAGACCGCAGTCACGTACTACAAGGTGCGCCAGATAAAGCTGCCCGGGAGCGACTCTGATTATTACGAGATAGACTGGATGCAGCCGTGAGCCGCAGCAACACTTCCGCAATTCGCTTCCGAGGACATAAGTTTAAATAACTGCATGTTTTTGTATATTAACGATAGAAGGCGATTGCATGAAGATTTCCGAGATATACCGGATGGACATATACAGCGATGACGGCCAGTACGTTGGCGACGTGCAGGATGTCATCATAGACCTCGAAAAGGGAGAGATAAGCAGGCTGCTTATGACGCCGTGGAAGAACGCAAAGACAGACGCCACGACGATTCTCAAGAAGAAGAGCATCCTCTACAAGAGCGTAAAGAACATAGGCGACGTGGTCCTCGTTGCCGGAGCCACCGGCATGAAGGAGGAATCTGCGAGCAGGGAAGAGCTCAACGACTTGTCGAGATAAGTTCTTTCTTTTTTCCTTTCTTTTCCTTAGTTTTTCACTTTTCCTGAGCGGCAAGCGTCATTACCTCATTCAGCGCCGCGTGAAGCTCCAGAACTCCGCCAGCAGCAGTGAAATGCCCCCTGTTCTGGTG
>JAKAVL010000026.1 GCA_021817305.1 Microcaldota archaeon
AAATCGCATGTGCACAACTGAGAACCAAGGATGTATTTGCCTTCCTGAATGAATGATTCGGGAAGATTCTGCATGGCAATGGTAGCCATGCGTCAAACATCGTTATACCTTGCTAAACGTTTGAAGACTCTCAGAAATCGTGTTTTGGGCAAAAAGCTATAACCTTAAGAAGATAATGGATGCATGGTGTAATGATGGCAAATGGATGGTTTTACAGGAACAGGATGCTGACAAAGACCTTCATACGCGTAGTATTCGGAGCAATATGGCTGATAGACGGCTCGCTTAAGTTCCAGCCCGGAACCGCAGATGCCATAGCGCAGATGATCCAGGCAGCCGCGCAGGGCATGCCCGCGTTCCTCATGCAGTGGTTCGGCTTCTGGTCCGCGGTCGTTGGCCAAGCCCCTGTCTTTTGGGTAAGCCTCATAGGAACCTTCGAGATACTTCTGGGCCTCGCCCTTGTATTCGGAGTACTGCGCAAGACAATATATTCGCTCGGCATATTACTTAGCCTGTTCATCTGGGCCGTGCCTGAGGCATTCGGAGGCCCGTACGGCCCAGGCGCGACAGACATCGGCACAGCTGCCATTTACGCGCTTGTGTTTCTTGCGCTGATTTCGATAAACGCGGGTTACGGCCCCAGCAAGCTGTCAGTGGACTACTGGCTGGAGAAGCGCATAAAGTGGTGGCATAAGTTTGCAGAATTCGGCTCAAATTCAAAAACGAGGGGATAAAATGAAAGATCCGATATGCGGTATGGAAGTTGGAGAAAAGCCGAAGCTGAGGAGCGGCTACAAGGGAAAGGAGTACGGGTTCTGCTCGCCATCTTGCAAGCAGAGCTTCGACAAAAGCCCTGATAGGTATGCAAAATAACGAAGCTGGGAGATATCAGTGCAGCATATGCGGGCTGCACTACTCCGAGAAGAAGCTCGCTGACGAATGCTATGCCTGGTGCTCAGCGCACAACAGCTGCAACTTCAAGGTCGCAAGGCAGTCCGCAGAGGCGCGCAAGGCAAGGGGAGAAAAGTAGATGGCAAACGACCCGATATGCGGAATGTACGTCGAGGAAAAGAATACCTCCTTGATGAGCGAGAAGGAAGGCAAAAAGTACTACTTCTGCAGCACGACGTGCAAGATACAGTTCGAGAGGCCGGAGAAGGAAATGAAGGCGCTGAAGACCGCACTTCTTGTATCCTGGCCGATTACTGCCGTAATCGCTGTGCTTACATACGCGCTGCATATGGGCTACGGCAACTACCTCATGCTACTGCTGGCGAGCGCCGTGCAGTTCTATTCCGGCAGGAGGTTCTACGCAGGGATACTCGACGCCATAAGGAACAGATCAGCGAATATGGACACGCTTATAGCCATGGGCACGACCGCGGCATGGGCCTACAGCGCCGCAATAACAATATTTCCAACATTATTCCCTGCCGGCGGTGTGTACTTCGACACATCAACAATGATAATATCGCTGATACTGACGGGCACGTACCTGCAGCGCCTCGCGGAGTCGAGGGCATCGAATGCCATATCCGCGCTTGTGTCGATGCAGCCCAAGACCGCGCACAGGGTTCTCGGAAGCAAGGTTATCGATGTTCCAATAGAAAGCATCAAACCTGGCGATGCGCTCCTTGTAAGGCCCGGAGAAAAGATACCAACCGACTCAGTCGTGATTCATGGCGTAAGCTCTGCTGACGAGTCAATGATTACGGGAGAAAGCATGCCGGTTACCAAAAAGGCGGGGGACAAAGTGACAGGAGGCACAGTGAATTCATCAGGATCCCTGAGAGTAAAAGCCCTTAAGGTGGGCGATGACACGACCCTTGCGCAGATAATAAGTATTGTACGCGGCGCAGCATCAAGCAAGGTTCCCATCCAAAGGCTTGCAGACCAGGTCTCATCCTACTTCGTACCTGTTGTGGTTCTCGTTGGTATCTTTGCCGCCCTGGGATGGTATTTCCTCGGTGGCGTGGGCACAGGCACAGCCGTCCTGATATTCGTCAGCGTTCTTATAATCGCATGCCCATGTGCTCTTGGGATAGCGACGCCAGCAGCGCTGCTCGTATCCTCAGGCAGGGCAGCAAAGGAAGGCATTCTCATCAAGAGCGGGGAAGCGCTTCAAACCGCAAGCAAGGTCGATACTGTAGTGCTTGACAAGACGGGCACGCTTACCAAGGGGAGGCCAGAGGTCACCAAGATAATCGCACTGTCGCGTTACAGTGAAAAGGATGTACTTAGATTCGCCGCAGCCGCAGAGAGGAATTCGGAGCACGTGCTCGGGAAGGCGATAACCGAGAAGGCCAAACGCTACGGCATCAGGTTGCAGTTCCCGAGGAAGTTCTCCTATAAGCAGGGCAGCGGGGTTGCCGCAACGGACAAGTCAGGGAACCGCATAGCCGCGGGCAACAGGGACATGTTCACCATGGCGCAGCTGCGCCATGTGGAAAAGGACATAAGCAAGCTTGAGAAGGAAGGCAATACCGCGATCATCGTGGGGGTCAACGGCAGCGTGGCAGGCCTGATAGCGCTGGCAGACGCGCTGAAGGAGGGCAGCAAGAGCGCGATAACCGCACTGCAGGGCTCGGGCAAGGAGGTTTGGCTCATCACCGGGGACAACGAATGCGTTGCAGGTTCGATAGCCAACAAGCTCGGCATAAGCAATGTAATCGCCTCTGCAAAGCCTGGGGACAAGATGCGCAAGATCGAGCAGCTCCAGAAGTCAGGAAAGACAGTCGCGATGGTAGGCGACGGCGTGAACGATGCGCCAGCCCTCACTAAGGCGGATCTCGGCATTGCCATAGGCGCCGGAACAGAGGTGGCGATGCAGGCCGGGTCCATAATCCTTGTAAGGAACAGAGTCCATGACGCACTCACCGCGCTCGAGCTGGGCAGGCTCACAATGCGCAAGATAAGGCAGAACCTTTTCTGGGCCTTCGGCTACAACACAGTGCTGATTCCTGTCGCAGCCGGCGCGCTGATCCCGCTCTTCACGGTAAGCGTATACAACGTGCTTCCAATGCTCGCAGCGCTTGCGATGGCATTCAGTTCAGTTACCGTTGTGGGCAACTCCCTGCTCCTCGCGCGCCCAAGGCCGCTGTAACGCAACCTTTTTATCTCTGCTCTGAGGAATGATATCACATTCATTGGAGTGATGTAATGAAAGACATGGCGACCGTGTTCTCGGACACCTTCGGCAACAAGAGCAAGTTCAAGATCCTCGAGGCATTGTCAGCGAGCTCTTACTCCGTCAATGACATAGCGAGGATAACAGGCCTAGAGCAGACCAACGTCTCGCACAACCTGAAGCAGCTCTCGGACTGCAGGATAGTTTCCCAGAGGGTTAAGGGCCGATCGCACATATACCACATAAACGGCGGATTCTCAGGATTTGTGGGCTCTGTTCTCAAGAGCGCAAAGAAGCACCAGAGGGCGCTGCGCGGCACAGCCGTCCTTGCGTTCGCGCTCTTCCTTACAATAAAGCCCGTGTTAACCCACGAGATAGGCCCGATGACAGAGTCGTCCCTCAGCATATTTTCCACCTTCAAGCTCATGGCCCTCAACTGAGGGTACATTCACTCCAACGTGCCGCACCGCCGCGCGTTCGTGCATATCGTCGATCAGATTGCAATGAAGAACGAGCCCATCATGGCGAGCGTCTGGGCGCTCCGACCGATGAGGGAATATCCTCCTGCTCATCTGTAAGTCTGGTGCACAATTGTCGCATTGATTTTCTTGTTCCAAAGAGAACCCGGACTGTCGTCAGAATAAAAATCCGCCTTGGCCGGGATTCAACCCGGGTCGCAACACGCTTTGCAGGCGTGATTTCACCCTCCATGTATATACCCCGTTTAGAATACCGGTAGCTTTCCCCCGACCTCGTCGGGGGTGCTGAGTCTAATCCTGCAATAAATATACGCTTTTCCTTCTAGATCTTCTTGACGGCGAGTGGGCGCGGATTTGACGCGCCCGGATGTTTC
>JAKAVL010000011.1 GCA_021817305.1 Microcaldota archaeon
GGTTTACGCAAATAAATAGCTAACTGTCAGTAGATGACCCTTATGCCCTCATACCTGAACTTTCTTGGTGCGGGCCCGACTACGGGTATCTTGTGTCCGCACTTTTTGCACTTCATATCCTTGTCTAGGTTCCATCCGGTCACATAATGACCGTTCCTCTCCACAACAACGCTGTTGCACTTCGGGCAGTACGTGTTCTCGTAGGGATTCCCAGCCACGTTGCCGATGTAAACGTAATTGAGGCCGTTCCTCTTTGCAATGTCGTAGTGCTGCTTAAGCTTCTCGAAGCCTGTTACTGGATAGTCTAGCATCTTGTAATCTGGATGGAACTGCGTAAACTGCATTGGCGTGTCCGGCCCCAGATTATCACGTATCCACATTGTCAGCTTTTCGCAAGCTCCCAAAGAGTCACCAACACTAGGTATTATCAAATCCGTTATCTCCACGTGGATTCCAGCCCTCTTCATCTCTATCAGTGCCTCCTTTATAGGCTCGTTGGACACCACAACTTCGTACTTGTTCGCGAATTTGTCCTCGCCATTGCCCTTGAAGTCGACCACAGCGGCGTCTATGAGCCCCTTCATCTCTGCTACGGTGTCTTTTGTCATGTAGCCGTTTGTCACGAAAAGCGTCTTTAGCCCAGCTCTGTGCGCTAGCCTCGCCACGTCAAGCGCGTACTCTATGAATATCGTAGGCTCGTTGTACGTGAAGGCTATGGATTCAGTATTGTTTTCTACGGCAAGCCCAACAAGCCTTTCCGGAGTTATCTCAACGCCGGTTATTTCCTTGTCCTTAGATATGTTGTGGTTCTGGCAGAACTGGCACCCCCAATTGCAGCTCGAAGTGCCAACACCAAATACGTATGTTCCAGGCATGAAGTGGTTGAAAGGCTTCTTCTCTATGGGGTCTACCTGCATCGCCGAAAGTACGCCGTAGTTCATCAGGTAGAGCTTGCCACCTATGTTCTTCCTTACCCAGCAGAAGCCGTTCGACCCTTCTGGTATCCTGCAGCGCCGCGCGCACGCTATGCACTCCACCTTCTTGCCAGGCATGGCGTTCCATAGTATAGCTTCTTTCTCCATCAACAACAATTACGCATGCCTCATATTTAGCACTTTCTCGATGAAAACGCGCACCAAAATACTATCGAAACAGAAGCTACCAAAAGGGTTTTAAACCTGAAAAAGCAATCATTAGCAAGGGCAAAAACAGGGCGATCTGTCGTCGTAAAATTGGAGGGGAATTAGCGTGAGTGATAGTGAGTATTCTGCAAAGGACATAGTGGTGCTTTCAGGCCCGCAGGGGGTCAGGAAAAGGCCTGCTATGTACATAGGGTCTACAACTAGCTCGGGCTTCATCCACCTGCTCTACGAGGTGCTGGACAATGCGGTTGACGAGGCGATGGCCGGTTATGCAAAGAATATCATGGTAAGGTTGATGAATGAGGAGGGCACGGATGTAGCTGAGGTTAGCGACGACGGGCGCGGCATACCTGTTGATATAATACCGAAGGTAGGCAAGCCGGCAACCGAGGTGATAATGACATCGCTGCATTCAGGCGCAAAATTCGATAACAAGGCGTACAAGGTATCTGGAGGACTCCACGGCGTCGGGCTGACAGTCGTCAATTCGCTGTCAGAGTATACAGAAGTCACTGTCAGGAAGGATGGAAAGATATTCAGGCAGAGGTTCAGCAGGGGCGCCGTCCTGTCGCCGCTGGAGGAGATCGGCATCACAGATGCAAAAGAGCGCGGGACAACAGTAAAATTCAAGCCTGACAAGGAGATATTCTCGGCAAGCAGCTTCGACACCATAGCGCTGACGGAGCGGCTTAGGGACCTCGCATACCTCAACCCTGGCCTGCGCATAGTGCTTATAGACGAAAGGGAGCACCCGGCCAAGGAGACTGAGTACCTATCCAAGAACGGGCTCAGGGACTTCTTGGATCACATGAGGGGCGATGCACAGCCAGTGATAAAGCCGATAGAAATAAGCAAGAGCACCGACAGCATGAGGCTGGAGCTGATAATACAGTATGTCGGCACGTATACCGAGGATGTGATATCTTTCGTCAACAAGATAAAGACCTCTCAGGGCGGGTCTCATGTGACCGGCTTTAGGGGCGCGCTCACGCGCGCCATAACCGCATACAGCCAGAAGAACGCCAAAGGCAGGAGAAGCGTATCGATAGAGGGCGATGATACGCGCGAAGGCCTCATAGTGATAATATCGTTGCTGATGCAGAATCCAGAGTTTGAGGGCCAGACAAAAGAGAAACTAGGCAACAGCTCAGTGAAATCATTCGTTGAGAATGCAGTCTACAGCGAGCTCTCCGAGTATCTTGAGGAGAACCCCGCAGAAGCGATGAAGATAATGGATAAGGTGTATGCCGCCGCCGAAGCACGCGAGTCGGCAAGAAAGGCCAGGGAGCTTGCGCGAAAGAAGGGGCTTTTCGAAGGTGCTGTCCTGCCTGGAAAGCTTGCCGATTGCACCGAAACCGATCCTGCCAAGTGCGAGATATTCATAGTCGAGGGAGAGAGCGCTGCCGGTTCCAGCAAGGAGGCGCGCGACAGGTTCTACCAAGCGATACTTCCATTAAGAGGCAAGGTGCTCAATGTGGAGAAAGCAGCAGAGGAGAGAATCTTCGCTAATGCTGAGCTGCACACTATGGTCACTGCCCTAGGAACTGGCATAAAGGAATCATTCAACCCTGACGGTGCAAGGTACAGGAAGATAATCCTGCTTACAGACGCAGACGTTGACGGAAGCCACATAAGGACGCTCCTCCTCACTTTCCTCTACAGGTACATGAAGCCGCTAATAGAGCGCGGCTATGTCTTCATAGGACAGCCGCCGCTCTACAAGGTTTCGAAGGGGCGCGAGGTCAAGTACGCATACACAGACCAACAGCTAAATGCAATAATGAAGGAGTCTGATGGGAAAGGCACGGTGCAAAGGTACAAAGGACTGGGTGAAATGAACCCTGAGCAGCTGTGGGAGACAACTATGGATCCGAAGGGAAGGCTGCTGAAGCGAGTGACCATAGGCGATGCAGAGCTTGCTAACACGATGTTCACAATACTTATGGGACTTGATGTTGAGCAGAGGCGTCGCTTCTTAGAGGAACACGCCAGCGAGGTTAAATTCCTAGATGTGTGATTGCAGTGGCGGAGGGCGAGTACCTAGAGACACTTATCGAAAAGGAGATGCAATCCAGCTATCTTGATTACGCGATGAGCGTAATAATAGGCAGAGCCCTGCCTGACGCAAGGGACGGCCTCAAGCCGGCGCAAAGGAGAATACTCTGGGCGATGTACGGACTCGGCAATACCCACGACAAGCCAACCAAAAAGAGCGCAAGAATCGTCGGAGAGGTAATAGGAAAATACCATCCGCACGGTGACCTAGCAGCCTATGGCACGCTTGTGAGAATGGCACAATGGTTCTCAATGAATCACACGCTTGTCGAGGGCCAGGGCAACATGGGTTCGATTGACGGCGATCCTCCGGCGGCGCAACGTTACACAGAAGTGCGGCTGAACAGCCTCTCGGAAGAGATGCTTGCAGACATAGGAAAAAAGTCCGTACCTTTCATACCGAACTTTGACAATACGGAAGAGGAGCCGCTCATCCTTCCGGGCAAGGTGCCGAACCTTTTGCTAAACGGTGCGGCTGGCATCGCTGTCGGTGTTGCCACCAACCTGCTGCCGCATAATCTTCGCGAAGTGTGCGACGCAATCATGGCATACGTGGGCAACCCGCAGATAACAGCACAAGAGCTTCTTCAATATGTGAATGGGCCGGATTTCCCAACAGGAGGTACCGTCTTCTACAATAGCACCCTTGCAGCATCGTACCTGAACGGAAGGGGATCGTGCACGATAAGGGGCAAGACGGCAACAGAGGAGCACAAGGGCAGGCAGTCGATAGTCGTTACGGAGATACCTT
>JAKAVL010000024.1 GCA_021817305.1 Microcaldota archaeon
ACAGCAAAGGGTCATCGAGCGCCCGGATACCCCCTACGAAGTAGGGGGAGGGGGCGCTCGTGCTGGGGGTTTATAAGGGGCGAAGCCCCTTATCTCATAATTTACCGTGCATTCCACTTAAAGATCATGTGAGTGCCTCCAATTATATGTAACCTGGGCCCGGAGAGATTTGAACTCACGGCCTCTGCCTTATCAGAGCAGCGCTCTAACCAAGCTGAGCTACGGGCCCATGCCCAAATATTATGCGTTAATCTCTTTAATGCTTTGCAGCAATGGCCTTTCCGAACTTTGCGAAGTCCTGCTGCATGATCCGCTTGCTCTCTCTGAATCTCAGCGCAGCTGCAGGATGCAGGGTTATCATGTAACTCCTGCCCTCCTTCTTTACCATAGAACCATGGTGCGCGTGTACGCTTTTCATCCCAAGCACTGCCTCTAGCGCAACGTTCCCCATGAGCACTACGAATCTTGGCTTGATGATGTTCATCTGCTCAAGTAAGAATCCTCTGCACAATGTTATCTCATTCCTTGTCGGTATCCTGTTTTTCGGGGGAAAGAACTGTACCACGCTGGTTATGTAGAGATCTCTGCGCTTCAGTTTTGCAGACCTCAGTATCTCGTCAAGGAGCTTTCCGCTTCTTCCTATGAACGGCCTCCGCTGCTCGTCCTCGAATCGTCCGGGCGCCTGGCCCACCAGCATCGCCTCTGCGTTGAGCGGGCCCTCCCCAGGGACCAGGGTCCTGCTAAGACCCCACCCCCTTTTTTGTACTGGAAGCAGCGCGTATTCTTTGTTTATTGCCTGCATTCTTGCATGCCTCTCATAATACCCGATCACGTTCGGAAGTATCTCCAGTATGTCCTTGAACTTTATCTTTTTCCTGAAGCCCTCGATGTCAAGCCATTCATACCCGATGTGCTCATTTGATATCTTCACCCTGTCGTTGCTTGCAATAGATACGAAGAACCTCACATTCTTCGATATGGTCTCGCCATTCCGTTTGAAGAAGTAGTGCGTATCGGCATGGAAATAGGGGACAAGCTGCGCATCTATGCCTGTTTCCTCCCTTATCTCACGCACGGCCGCCCGCTCAGAGGTCTCGCCCTTTTCTATGTGGCCCTTGGGTATGTCATATTCCCCATTTCCCCTGTCGAGGATCAGGAGCCTGAAGGCATTGCCTTTTCCAGGCAGGAATATGAATGCGCCTGCGCTGTACTCAAACGCTGCCAAGTACAGCACCTCCTATGATGCATTCTCCAGCGGCGAGCGCCTTCGTGACTGTACCATTATAGAACCTCAGATCAACGCCATTGAGTATCGTTGAATAGGCGGAGTAGCTGCCATTGCACTTCTCAGACTCAAGGTCATTTGCAGGCACTATGGCGTAGAATGTTGCTACGGCATACGAAGAATTGAAGGCCATGGGCACCGCCGCCCTATAGAATACGAATGGCGTGCCGTTGGATATCACATAATAAACGTACTGCGTTATGCCGCCATCGCTTATGAAGGATAGTCCATCGGCAGTGGTGCTGTTGGAAAATGTCGGTATTGCCCCGCTGCTGTTTCCAAATACGGAATAAAGGAGAACGGGGGAGTTTATGGTTATGGAGGTGTTGGTCTTGTTGTATAGCTCCATGGTGAAACCGGAACTGCTGCTGTTCAGCACTATGCCGAACATGTAGGCTGTGTTGGATAATGCGCTCTCTACATGCATCATGGCGCTTGCGCCGGGCTGCTGCGCGATTCCAGACAGGTAAGGCGAAACGTACAGCTGACTGGAAAGGCCGCTGTTGAGTGCAACATAGCCCAGCGTTATGAATATCGAGGCAGCCACCCCTATGTAATTGTATTGGGCAAGGCCGTTCTGGCTCTTCCTGCCGCTCTTGCGCCTTATCCCTATACGATAGAATGAAGACACGAGTATCATCGCTATCACGACTGCGTAGAAGAGAAGCATGCCTGCAACGGAGTGGAACAGTGCAAGGGCAGAGTCGGGCCCCGAGGAAACCCAAAGCCCTGCTATTAGGAACATGCGCAGCAGGTTCAGCAGGAACAATATCAGGAGCCCGCTTGCAATCCAGAAGGCCTTCCTTCTAAGGCTTCCGTCATACACGTATGCCACGGGAGCAAGGAGGAGCACGACTGCGATGAGCAGGCCTACGCCCACGCAGCTCTCGCCTATACCTATCCTGTATCCGTTCGCCACTATGGTTATGGGTGCAGAGTACACTGCGCCCGGTATGAATGCGCTAAGCATGTGGTATACTATTTGTGTGTTCACGGATGCGAACCACGGATTGAGGCTGATGACTGGCATGAGGAGAAGCGGCGATGCGAAAATGGCATACAGCATGAGCGGCCAGAACTTGCCAAGGTTCCTGAGCCCGAATATGGAGATTACCAGCGCCGCAATCAGCAGGGGGAAGAGCAGCATGTCCACCCTGTACGATAAGAACTGATAGGAAAGGCTCACGTGCAGGAATGCAGTGAGAACGACCAATGCGGCGAACAAGAGCACGCCTATTATCGCGTCGTGTCTCCGGACATGCGGCCTGATGCGCTGCTTCATGAAGAACAACGCGAACACCGGCAGCATGAGCATCGGTATTATTACGTACGTCGATGGATCGCTGTCGCTTATGGTGAACTGCGTGGCATACAGCGATACGGAGAGCGCGACGGCGATAAGTATGGCAAGAAGCAAAACCCCCCGCCTGCCGCCATCGTCCCTCAATGCCGCACCTTTTTTGTCCTCCGTCGATATGGTCTTCATCAAAACTCAGCAGTTACTCTTGTCTTCACAGGACACTATTTTATAGTTGCTATGCCTATAAAGACCTTAGTATGGAGACAACGCGCAAGTTCAGGTACATAAGGCACACCGCAGACATCGCATTCATAGCCTACGGCAAGACTTTCGAGCAAGCGCTTGAGAATGCCGCGCTCGCCATGTTCGGAATAATGTTCGACATCAGGAAGATAGCCGCATCTAAGAAGCCTGTAAAGAAGATAGTCGTGAAGGACACAGCGGGCAGCGCAGAGGATCTTGTATGGTTCACGCTTCAGGACATGCTCACAAAGGCACAGGTAGGAAATCTCGCGCCATTAGGTTTCGAAGTCGAGAAACTTGAGAGTGGGAAGACCCTGTCGGTTCAGGGAGTGCTTGAATACAAGGACGTGCCCGCGGAGGACTACGGGCTTCTCGAAGTGAAGGCCGTGACGCCCAGCGGCCTGGTTGTGAAGAAGTCCAGGAATGGATTCAGCATCAGGGTAGTCGTGGACATATGACTGCTTATCCTACCGCTTCCGTGTTCTCCACAAAGTAGTTGCCCAGGAACATGTACCTTGTGCCGGTCTCCTTCGCTACGTGGATGACGTCTTCAGGAGTCATGGCGATGGGCATGCCGTGGATGTTCAGGCTTGTATTCAGCACAACTCCGTATCCGGACTTCTTTTTCACGCTCCTCAGCATCTCCATGTAGCCCTTGTTCTCTTCGCCTACCATCTGCGGCCTCGCCGTCATGTCGACATGCACCACCGACTTCATTATCTCCCTGTGCTGCTCCTTGACGCGGTAGGCCATTGTCATGAACCTGTTGTGTTCTGAAACGTCCTCAAGTAGCCTGTGTGCATCCTCGGCAAGCATGGATGGCGCAAACGGCTGGAACCACTCCCTCTTCTTCACATACATGTTCAGCCGGTCCTTCACATCATCTGAGCCAGCCTTCGCGACAATGCTCCTGTTGCCCAGCGCCCGTGGCCCGTACTCCATCCTGTCCTGGAACCAGAGCAGGTAGTTGTTGTCCTCTATCAGCTCAGCGGCATGCCGCGACTTATTCCCGTCGAGTTCGAAGCTGAACCCCTTTTCATTCTTCAGCGCTTCCTCCACGGCATTGTCGCCGTAGTCATTGCCGA
>JAKAVL010000043.1 GCA_021817305.1 Microcaldota archaeon
CCGCGACAGTAACCAAAGAGAAGGCAGCGCAGAAGGTCCCCATGGGATTTTCTGAAAACCGAATGGCAGAAAAACAGATAGAATTCCGCGTAGAAGGAAAGCCCGTAATGGGATGCGTAGACGCAGCGGTAACCTTCAGCAGGTTTCCTGATTTTGCCCAGGAACACAGATACAAATGGTTTTTTGCAAGCCCAAATGGTTTGCTGGAAGCGATAGCGAACGGAAGCGTGCAGGTAGGCTTCAACAAGATTACCGAGGACGGAAAGACGCGCCCAGCAATACCAGCAGAGTATGATAATCTCCCATGGCATAAAAGGCTCTTTATCCTTAAAACCGCGATTGATGCAGCAAGAGAGGGGCGCTCTGTTGCCCTCGACGTCGGCTACGACGACTGCTACGGAGACTGCCTCGTGCTCAACGGCGGCTACCTCCGCGATTTCGCTGCGCAGGTGGTCGTTGGACTTTCCGAAAGTCCAATCTTGACTTCTGCGAAGTCAACGGTTGGGTTGGAAGCCTGCTACGAAGGGGCCTCGCAAAAAATTAGTGCGGAATTAGTCGCAGAATTCAGACATGCAGTAATGCAACTTAGATTGGCACAGTCCGCAGGAGTAATAAACGAGGAAATATTGGCTCCCTGCAAGAAAGTCCTGCGCACTCTAGACCCTACTGTTGCAGAAGGACAATAAGAAATAACATAGCTGACTAAGGCAGAACGCTCAGTCGTTTATGTTGAGCGCGTAGGTCCCGTTGACCTTTATGCCGAGCTTTTTCGCCAGCTCCGAGCTTTCCGCGTTGAGCACTATTATGTACCCGGACCACTTGTGCGTAAGGTCAGCCTTGTCGCACAGCGGGCACTTCTCTCCCTGCGCGATTATGAGTCTGCAGTTCCTGCATGCCTTTTCCATCAGACTCACCTCCTTTGCCTTTCACCGCGCTTCGGCCTTGCCCCTCCCTTTTCCTTCCTGGGCTTCGGCTCCTTCAGCCACTCAGGCTTGCCCAATCCGTCAGGGCGCATCGTAAGCGCTATCTTCGCATCCTTTATGTTGCTCTTGAAGCTTACGGTTGAAACCTTGGCGTACACCGTGTCGCCCTTCTTTATGCTCCTCTTGCTGTTCCTGAGCACCAATGTCCCAGTTTTCCTGTCGAAGTTTATGTAATCATTTGTTATCTGCGACATGTGGACAAGGCCATCTATCGGGCCCAGCCTCACGAAGCAGCCGAAGTCGACAAGTTCTGACACCTCGCCAACGACGATCTCCCCTACGTCGAGGCCGAACGACAGAAGGTCAAACGTGACAGTATGATGGGTTGAAGGATCCCCGGGCAGTATCGCCCCGTCGCTTATGTCCCTCACGTTGAAGAGCGCTATCACTATTCCCATCTGCTTGTTCAGCGTGCGCTCGTACCTGGTGCGCAGTATGTCCTTCGCGGCCTTGTTTATGTCCTCGCCGAAGTGGCTCGGAGGTATGCTTATCGTGTCCTTTACAGTGTGTATATAGTACAATCGCTCACCTAAGGGCTAAAATCCAGGCACTAATTGGCAGTTAACTAATATAAAAGTATCGTTACCTTATCCTTCCGCTTCTCGCTATGCTGAATACCTCGACTCCTGCTGCCTTCAGGCCCCTTTTGAGCTTTATGTCGTTCGTGCATACTGCGCTTCTCTTTCTCTCCGCCCTCTTCTCTATCCACGAGTCCACATGTTCCGATGAATCGTCAATGTGGAGGTCTGAGCGTGTTATATACGCAAGGGCAACCGTCGCCTCGGGCCTTCTCTTCAGCCTTGAATTGGAGAATTTCTCCAGCTCGCGCACCACTCCCCTCGATATGACTTGCACGTACTCGGGCATGCTCTCCTCCAGGGCCTCGAACACGTTCCTCTTGCTGGCGAATCCGAACAGTATCGAGCTCGTGTCAACAAGCACCTCCTTGGCTTCCATGCAAAATTATTTATGCGTTGAAGCTATAAATACTGCTGTATTCCTATGGAGCTAGACATGTACGCTGAGGCACTCATACAAGCATTCGAGCACCCGCAGCACAAGCGCGAGATGCGCAATGCAAATAAGAGCATGCATGAGGAGAACATATCCTGCGGCGACAAGATAACGGTGCATCTGCGTATAGATGATGGCGTGATAAAAGACGTGTCTTTCGAGGGATCCGGGTGCGTAATATCGATGGGCTCTGCAGAGATGCTTGTCGAAGAACTGAAGGGGAAAAAACTTTCAGAGATAGAGTCGATGGCGCGCGAAGACCTACTCAAGATAATAAGCATAGATCCGGGACCGGTGCGCATGCACTGCGCAACGCTCTCGCTTAGGGCCATAAAGAAGGCGGTGCTTGATTACGAAAAGAAGCCGATAGACCGGGCTACGAAGGAGCTGTGAATAATCACGGCAGGCATCTTCTGTACATGCCCTCAAGTATCCTACGGATTTCGTTCCCCCTGGGCGCAGTGGCGTTATCATGCGTATTGGTTCCTGCGGCGCGCCACAAGCGCTTAGTGTTCTCGATATGGCCCCTATCAACTGGCACCGTTCTGTCCTTTTGGTTTTCCCGTCCAAGATTCTTTACTTGCATATTGGCCGCACCACGCCAAGCAGTCATTTTATACTGTTCGCACTCTGGTCATAAATACTCGGGCAGCGAAGCCTAAAAAGCTTTTCGTCATACGTGCAAGACCCCCATTACCTAGCCCTTGAGCGCAATCTCCACGACTCTCGCATCGAACTCTTTCATATATGCGTCTTCCCAGTAGAGCTTCTTTGTCATGTGCTCGCCAATGATTCAGAGGACTTATATCATCACAAATCAGAAATACCTCGTTTCATCACAAGGTAGTATCCGATTTGACATTATTATAAGTTGCGTACGGATAGCCCCGGTCGGATTCGAACCGACGTGAGAGGGTCCAAAGCCCTCTATCCTTGGCCACTAGATGACGGGGCTGCTGTAAGATATCCGTGCGTCTGATATAAAAGTCAGTAGGACTTTGCGAAGTTCGCCATGTGCTTTGCGTCTTTCCCGCAGTATACGCATTTCGCTCCCTTCTTCACTTTCTTACCAAGGGGCATGTTTATTATCTTCGCGCCTGTCTCGTCCTTTACCTTGTTCTCGCAGTCCTCCGAGCCGCACCAGGGCGCGCATACGACACCCATCTTTTTCTGAAGGATGTCCTTCATCTCCGCATAGCCGCTAGACTCCGAGACCATGCCTTTCATGAAGGATTGCGCTTTCGAATATAGGTCCTTGTTCATGTTCTTCAGCAAAGCCTTGAGTGCATTCTCGACATCAGCCATCGGCACGTCGGATTTTTCAATAGTGTCCCTTCTTACCGCTACAACCTTGCCTGCGCTTATGTCCCTCTCGCCTATCTCGAGCCTTATTGGAACTCCCTTCAGCTCCCACTCATTGTACTTTCTGCCAGGAGATCTGTCGTCCCTGCCGTCCAGGTGCGCCCTGAACTTCCTGCCCAGCGTTTCTCTCAGCTCGTTCGCCTTGGACATGACAAGGTCCCTGTTCTCGTTCCTGTATATCGGCACTATAACTATCTGGATCCTGGCGACGTTCGGAGGTATCACGAGCCCCTTGTCGTCTCCGTGCATTGCAACCATGACTCCAAGCACCCTTGTCGATATGGCATATGTGCTCTGCCATACATACGCCTTGTTGCCGTCCTTATCAAGGAACGACATCTCGAACGCCTTCGCGAAGTTCTGCCCGTCGAAGTGCCAGTCAGGCCCCTGCACTGCCTTGCCATCAGGCATGAGCATCTCCATGCTGTACGATGCGACACCGCCGGCGAACTTTTCTTGTTCGGTCTTTCTGCCTGTTATAGTCGGCAGTGCAAGAAGTCGCTTCAGCGTGTTTTCATATATACCAAGTATGATGTCCCTCTCCTTTAAGGCCTCCCCCTCCGTCGCGTATGCGCTGTGACCCTCGTTCCACAGAAACTCCCTTGTGCGCAGGAACGGCGTAGGGTGCTTGAACTCCCACCTTACTACGTTGTTCCACTGGTTCAGCTTCATCGGCAGGTCGCGCCACGACCTTATCCATCCTGCAGCAATCTCATACATCAATGTCTCCGAAGTGGGCCGGATGGCGAGGCGCTCCTCAAGCTCGCTGTCCCCCCCATGGGTAACCCACCCGACCTCTGCCTTGAAGTGTTCAACGTGCTTCTCCTCCTTCTTCAGCAGCCTCTCAGGTATGAGCAATGGGAAATAAGTATTTAACACGCCGTTCTTCTTGAACTCAGCATCGACTGCCTTGTATATTTCCTCCCAGGCAAAATATGCGTCGGGCCTGAACACCATCATTCCCGAAACCGGGCTGTAATCCATGAAGCCCGATTTTATTATTACTTCAGTGTACCAATCGGAGAAGTTCTCGGCCTTCTTCACTGTTATGCCCTTCTGGTCTTCCTCCATTCCTGCTGCCAAATGAACACCATCAACACATAACCTTTTTCCTCACTTGTCTATTAAGCTTTGCGTATGCGTTTGCTCTTGGATTCTGCACCTCCCTTCTCAGTGCCTTTATGTCCATATTTCTGGCGTTGTCATACCCCCGCAAGTGGCCCTCGAAAGCATCCTTTATCACATGAGGTATCTTGCCTTCCAAAACCTGGAATTTTATTCCAGCGTCCTCGACCATGTGTTTGGCCCTGACCTTTGAATATCCTCCCCCCCGACCTTTAACCATACTGTTCTCTACCGACATCATTATCAGAGCGTCCGCCTTTATCGCAAGCGCTACCCTCGCCGCGAGCAGGTCGTTGTCTCCCAATGTAGTCCTCATGTTGCTTATTGCGTCATTCTCGTTTATTACAGGAACAAGCATTGCGGCAATGTCAGTCCGTATCTGTGATACAACACGAGTCCATCTGCGGTATCTGTTTACAAACTCGTCCTTTGTGAACTGGAACTCTGTTACCCCTCTTATAATCCCCGTTTCCTTGTACCTATCAAACAGGTCCCGATATTTAGCCATAAGTATGTGTTGACCCGCCCTCGCTAACGACTTCACACCCAATTCTTCGCCCTCGCCAACCTCAATCCTGCCAAGCATTATGGCCCCGGAGGACACTATGGCTATCCTTCTGCCTTCCCTTATTTGCGCGACTATGTCAGATATGTGGCAGCGCATTGTTTTCATGTCGAACTTCCCGTTTTCCGTTACGGTGCTCGTGCCGAACTTTATGACTATTGTTTGCGCAGTCTTCACAGTATCAACTCATCGTACCGTATGATAAAATTCACCTATAAAAATGCTACCGTTGTGGTTTCGTAATAGGTTCCAGGCAGGATCTCTGTACTTTTCAGTTTTCTACAGCCTTTCTATTTCCTTGATTGTCTCCTTTATGTCCTCTCCGTTCAGCGGCCTGAAGCGCGCATAGTACTCTGGGTTCTTCTCCCTTGAAGGGAAAAGGGGGGCTCTCCGTACTTCTGGTACTTCGCGCCCGCTGCCCTGCCGTACAGGTGGATGTGCAGGTAAGGCCCCTCTGGCCTGAACACACCCAATTTCCGCTGTCCTGGTGGTTTATCCTACCTATGTCGACAACGCGCTTTTTTTGGGGGAGGTTATTATTATGCGGCCGCCGTCATTCCTGTCGACGTGTGGCCTGTCCACCGCTTCGACTATGGAATTCTCAGTTTCATATACCAGTGCCATGCCGTCACAGGCCCATCTTTGCGAGCTTCACGTCAAGGAACCTCCTGTTCTTGAAGTGTACCGCGTTGAGCCCCGCCTTCTTCGCACCGATTATGTTTTCCAGCCTGTCATCTATGAAAACAGCCTCATTGGGCTTCACACCGATTTTCCTGGCAGCCTCCCTGTAAATCCTCACGTCCGGTTTCCTTAATCCCATGTAGCACGATGCAAATCTGTGGTCGAAAAGCTCCATGTCGAGTATCTTCGCAGTATACTGGTACCGCGACTTGTCTATGTTGCTGAGGAATGCGGTTGTGTAATCCCTGTGCAGGATGTCTACAAGCTCCATCATGTCATAATCTAGCTTTACTGTCCTCTTGTAGAAGGAAAACCATGAAATCTGCTTGAGCTCTATTCCCAGCCTCTTCGCAACCTTTCTGTCGAATTCGACTACGCCTATCCTTCCGCTCTCAAGGAGTGGAAGCTCACTGCGCTCTATAGTGCGCTTCACGAACTCATGGTTCTTGCCGCTGATCTCTGCAAGATGCTGATAGTAAGGGTCGTTGGTAAACTTGACTATGACTCCTCCTAGGTCGAATACGAAGGCGCGTATCATGAATGCACGGATGCAATGGGGCATCAACAATAATAATACTTGCTGCGCAAAGGCAAATGGCCATGCTACCAAAACGCACAGAAGCAAATATATCCCTTGCTTTCGTATAGTCAGATGCAAGCTGTGGTGATATGTCAGCGTTATTGGACCTGCTCTTCGTCGTCGCAGCGGTATTCTTGCTTTTCGTGTTCCTCTCCGTAGAGTTCGGCAGCGTTTCAAACGGCCTGAATACCATTCTGCATCTCATCGGCATGGGCTCCGGGATCGCTAACAATCTTGGCAATTACACCACCCTGGCAATTAAGCCACCGGCCATAAACCAGAGCACGCTTGCGAACTACGCGCTGCAGCTCATAAACAACGACCGTGCGAAGTACGGCCTTGCCCCAGTCACGCTCACCGTCGAGCCCTCTGCGCAGCAGCACGCCGAGAGCATGCTGCAAGGCGGTTACTTCAGCCACTGGGACCTTTACGGGATGAAGCCCTACATGCGGTACACGCTGGTCGGAGGCAATGGATCCGTCACCGAGAACCTCGCCTACGAGTACGCGTCAGAGTGCGGCGTGCTCGGCTGCACCGGCTCCGTGAACCCGAATGAATCCCTGCAGAAGATGGAGTACAACATGATGTACAACGACTCGATATGCTGCAACAACGGCCACAGGGACAACATACTGGACCCTAACCACAATCAGGTCAGCATAGGCGTGGCATACAATTCCAGCACAGTATACCTCGTTGAGGACTTTGTCGACAGTTACATATTCTGGACGGCCAACACTCCTGCATACGGCAGCAACGGAGAGACGTATCTGGAGGGAAGGCTCTCACCCGGGTACGCGCTCTCGCAGGTATACGTCTCCTACGATCCTGTCCTGCAGAACTTCACAGCAAAGACCGTCCCGTCTGGCCCGTACAGCTATGGCACTGACGTTGCCGGCATCGTAAGCAGCAGTATGTACTACTACAAGAACCTTAGCACCATAGTTGCTGACACATACTCGACAAGCGGCAGCGCGTTCAACGTTGAATTCAGCATGAAGAAGCTCATAGCAAACTACGGTGCTGGAGAATACACCGTAATGCTGATCCTGAACGATTCGGGCGGAAGCAGCTTCACCGGGGCAACATACACTATCTTCATAAACCAACAGGGGACCCAATACATACCAAAGTACGTATAAGTCCCTATTCGGCTCTTTACCCCAGTAACTCTGCTGGCACGTAAGCAATATATAAAGATATAACCTATTTATAAGGGGGGTGGGGAGAATGGGCATACATAACAGGTTCGAGAACGGCATAGAGGCCGGTGGGGACAACCGGATACATTTCGGAGTGCTGAAGGCAAAGGCAACCCTCCAAAAGAACGGCATACCAATTCACGTGCACAGCCGGAGGTGCATGAACCTATTGAAACACGTGCTGTACCACAACGAGGAGACACTGCTGGAGGCAAAGCAGCATTCCTTCCAGTCGGTCTCGCCAGTGCGGGTCGTCGCAACAAACAAGCGGCTTATTGTTGTCTACCCATCGTTCTGGGGCCTTTGGACAGGATACGACCTCGTATCTCCAACTACCTACGCCATACTTCCCTACAAATACATAATAGGCGTGTCGATGTCGAGGGGCAAGATGCTTTCGTCGATAAAGGTCCACACCAGCGGCTCCGTAGACTCGGGATCGCAGATAAACGACAACGGCGAGGTTCATGGCATAAAGACGGGAAGCGCGATAACAATGGCCAGACTGCTTGAGGAGATAATAGAATACATCGAGGAAAGCCCGGACGAGCTCAGCGCGAGGGTGCGCAACGAATCCTCCGGCCACTTGAAGAACAACATAGTCGGGCTTGGTGAGGCCAAGAAGATAGTCTCTGTGAAGCGCAGCAAGTTCGTGTGGGTCGGCATAGAGCCCGTGGCTTACGTAGCGAGGTTGCTCGGAGTGCCAAAGGAAGCCGTACTCCCAATAAACCCCACGAAGGTGAACAGCTACACCGAAGAGGAGGCGACGGCGCTTGACGGCTCTGTGATTGTGAGCTATGACGGCGTGCTGTCCATGCACCTCTCCATATTCCTAAAATACAAGTTCGGCACCGACATATACGCGCTCGAGGGGGGCATAGACAGGATAATAGAGGACGCGAGGATAGCCAGGAATTTCTCGGACCTGTACGCATGATGCGGCCTGCAGCATGAATGCCGTCTTCATGCCTTCTTCCTTGAAACGTCCATTAGGTAGTTCTCTAGCTTGGCTGACTTGTTCGCAAGCTGCTCATATCTTTTTCTTGCGTCTCCATGGCCCATCCTCACGACGTGCTCGCTCTTTCTGTTTATTATGTTCAATGGGGGTATTTTGTATGCACTCTTGTCGTCAAGCATGAACCTCTCGTGCTGCGCTTCCGCCTCCTTGGTGTCCATCACTCTCACCTCGAAGTCCATGCCCTTGTTGGCCAGCTCCTGCCTCATGTCCCTGTAGTCGCTCTCGAATCCCGCGTTAAGCATGTCAGGAGAGGTTATTATGCCAAGCGACCTGATGGAAGACTTGCCTTCCGGGAGCAGCCTGTGCAGGTTTCCCATGGCCACGGAGTTAAAGTGCTTGTCAACTACGCGAACGTCCCCTGACAGGCTTCCAAACAGCTCGTCCCTGAGCCTGATCATGTTGGCGTAAGGCGTTGACGGGTCTATGTTTATGCCGCGCAGGCCAGTTCTTCCCGCGGCAAGCCTGCGCATCCTGTATTCCATGTAACCGTCGAAGAATATGCAGATCGCGAGAGCTATGTAGGTTACATACAGGTTGCTGCTGTACAGCGTGAACTGGTACGCGGAGTGTATTATGAAAAGCATTACAATGTATACTATGGCAAGCGCTCCGTGCATGGGCGTATATCTCCTTATGAACGATTCGTACTTGCTCGTGCCGTGCGCGAGCATTATCAGTGCGACTGCGAACATGATTATGCCTATGCCTGCGAGCAGGTCCGATTCGAGCATCGTCTGGTACAGCACGCCGGCGTTCTCAGCAACGAACTGCAGCGCAGGGACAACTGTATTGTTGTACGCGCCGCTCTGGATGGCAGCCGCAGCCCCCGCCCCATACTGTATGGAAAACAGCTGCGCAGTGTAGACTCCGTTAGCAAGGAGCACAAGCGAGGCGCTGACTAGGAGTATACTTATGGTCCTGCTGTCATATGCCTGTGCCTTGTCCATGATTTAGTTTTTCCGATAAAGGTATTTATACCAGGGGTTTTCCAAGTATGTATGGTTTACTCATGCGAAGGTTCAGGTCCGTATTCGTATCGCAGGAATTCATGAATAGGTCAGCAGAGCTGCTGCGGGAAGGGCTGATCAGGCCAGGAACCACCGAGGAGCACATACGCTACGGCTTCCGGCTGCCGCTGTTGAATGGATCCATAATCTCATTCGGATCCATCGAGGCGTCGCCATCCCATGTGGGCCGCCTGTCGAACTCCGTAGACTTTTACTGCCATGAGGGCTCGCCGGTGCTCGCAGTAGCAGATGGCATAGTGGGAAAGGTAAGGTACGACAAGAACGTGCACGGCAACTCCATAGAGTATTGGGATGGGGGCAATTTCATAGAGCTGCTGCATCCACAGATAAGGCACACTTACAATGGGGCCGAGTACGAAGTTCATACGTGGTATGAACACCTTAAGTTCGACGGCTCCATAGTGGTCCCCGGGCAAAAAGTTTACAAGGGGCAGGTAATAGGGCACTCCGGAAACACGGGCTTCTCAGAGAATCCGCACCTGCACTTCCAGGCGCACATAATGCTTGGCGATGAAGAGACAGATATAATGACGCTCAGGGCCGAATTTACGAGGTTCCAACCTGTCTACGAGCATTATGGCCTAATGTCGCTTCTCAGGTAACGGGTCCGTGCGGGAACTCAGCAAGTAATATATAGCTTGAGAGCGAAACCTTTCCTGTGATTCTTCGTTCAATGGGTCATCTCGGGCCACAATACGTTTATATAGCTTCAGGTTTTATAACTGAGTAATAAAAGGTATCTGAATGGAAGACAAGAATACCCTTAATCTGGCTGCTCCACAGCAGCAGACAGTGATGAAGAGTGTGGGCGCATCTAAGGAGGACATTATCCTCGCGCCTTACCATAGGACGATAGAAGAAGTGTCGCGAATGCCTGTGCTGGAGCGCACCAAGACGGTGTGTCCGGAGTGCAAGCTCATAGTGGACGGCACGATCTACAAGGACGAAGAGAACGTAATGATACGCAAGCTCTGCCCTGACCATGGATGGTCCGTCGAGAAGTACTGGGAGGACTACGACATGTACATGCGCATGAAGAACTACAACTACTTCGGCAGAGGATTCGATAATCCTAACTACATAAACAAGGGAGAGAACTGCCCGTTCGACTGCGGAATGTGCGAGAGGCACAAGAGCCACACGGGCCTGGCCAACGTCGTCATAACCAACAGGTGCCACCTGTCATGCTGGTACTGCTTCTTCTATGCAAAGGAAGGGGAACCGATATACGAGCCGACAAGGGACGAGCTGAACAAGATGTTCATAGAGCTCAAGGCACAGAAGCCGATACCCGCCAATGCACTGCAGATAACGGGCGGCGAGCCTACGATGCGCAGCGACCTCGTCGACATAGTCAAGCTGGCAAAGGACGCGGGCTTCGACCAGATACAGCTCAATACCACAGGAATAAACCTTGCGAACAATCCCGAGGAAGCGATCAAGTTGCGCCACGCCGGCGTCAGCACGCTTTACATGAGCTTCGACGGAGTGAGCAAGCGCGCCAACCCGAAGAACCACTGGGAGGCGCCAGCGACGTTCGAGGCTGCAAAGCGCGCAGGCATAGGCATAGTTCTTGTGCCTACCGTAATAAGGACCATAAACGACCACGAACTCGGCAACATAATCAACTTCGCACTGAACAACAACGATGTTGTAAAGGCGGTCAACTTCCAGCCGGTCTCTCTCGTCGGAAGAATGCCCACGAGGCAGCGCGAGAGGCAGCGCATAACCATACCCGGTGCGATAAAGCTCATAGAGGAGCAGACGGATGGCGTGATAACAAAGGAGGACTGGTTCTCGGTGCCTTACGTAGGAGGAATAAACAAGTTCATAGAGGCGCTTACAGGGGAGTACAAGTACGATTTGTCGATACACTTCGCGTGCGGCGCAGGCTCGTACATCTTCCAGGACAAGGACGGCAAGATAGTGCCTCTGACGAGGTTCGTCGACGCACCAGGACTGCTAGAGCACCTGCAGAACTCAGTGAACGAGATGTCAGGCAAGGGCAAGATGGCTAGGCGCATAATAGCGCTGAAGGCCGTAACGGGCATGCGCAGGTTCATAGACAAGGAGAAGCAGCCCAAGTCCATCAACTTCAGCAAGCTGCTGATGTCCGTCATCCTGAAGCACGACTTCCAGAGCATGGGCGCGTTCCAGGTCAAGTCACTGTTCCTGGGGATGATGCACTTCCAGGACGAGTACACGTATGACATAAAGCGCGTCGAGAAGTGCGACATACACTACGCGATGCCTGACGGGCGCGTGCTTCCGTTCTGCACGTTCAACGTGTTTCCTGAGGTGTACCGCGACAAGATCCAGAAGCAGTACAGCATTCCATCAAAGGAGTGGGAATCGATGCACAATGACTGGACCTACAGGAGCGACAAGTACATGAGGAACGTCAAGGAGCTCGAGGCAACAGAGGCATACAAGCGCGCATACGCGGGAGGAGTTGACTACTTCAAGCTTCCTGTAAATGTTGCGCAGGCGCAGGCCATAAGGGCCGCGAAGGGAGTGAAGCAGCAGGCCGCGAAGCCTGCAGTCGCGCCTGTCATAATGCAGGCATCTACGGGCCAGACCTCGCACACTCACTCCGGTGAAGAGGGATGCGCATGCGGTGGCTCAGGGGGCTGCGGTTGCGGCGGGGCAGAAGGCTCAGGCTGCGGATGCGAGCAATAAGTGGATTCAAATGGATCATAGAGACGGCCAGGACCAGAACGCGTACAAGAAGGAGCTGGAGCAGCAGGCCAGCGATGATTACGATGAATATGTCACAATTGAAGGCAAGAGGTACAGGGTGCCTTACAAGGTCATACGCGAGGTAGTGTTCTCCGGCGTAAGAAAGGACGAGATGGAGAGCATAGAGCACGCGGCCAGGCTGCAATACCGGCTTATGCTCCTAGAGCCGGTGGTCAAGGCAAAGGTCGAGTTCAACAAGGGCGTCATAACCGTCGTGTACAACCCGGACAGCGCCAACAACCGCAAGGAGAAGATAAGTATGGATCAGCTCATAGCCTTCTTCGACAAGGAGGGCGTGCACCTGAAGGGCAATCCTCGGGAGGAGCGCGACTTCGATTACGTAAACGAGATGTACGGCTACCAGTTCAATCCGAAGACTATACGCGAAAGGCCGCCGTACGGCTACACACTGGAGGAATGGCGCTCAATGAAGGGCGAGTACGCGCGTAAGATGCACGAGTCCAGGGAGAAAAACGTCGCAAAGTTCAAGGACTGGCAGGATAATTACGCGGAATCGAATCCCGAGGTACTGGCAGACAAGATCTCCAAGGAGCCCAGGAAGCTAACCCTCAAGGAAAAGATATTCGGGAAGAAGCAGGGAGGCAAGAAGCGCGAGAACGAGAAGCAGTTCTGGTTCCACGGTGCATCTTGATAGCCGTAACCGCTGTTTTGTCAGGCTAACCGTTTCATAATGTTACGCAGGCGCAGGCAAAATAATAATAAGGCGCTGAGTACATATACAACCTGTGCTTGCATGAGATACTCTATGCATGATGGGGAGCGCATAGTGAAGGCTGCTCGTGCAGCTGTCGAGCTGCATCTCACGGTAACCAACTTCAACTCCAAGCTTGTCGAGAGGCACATAAGCGACCTCGACGGCAACGCCGCGGTGTTCGTCTCGCTTGAGCACTACCCAACAAATATCACGCGCGGCAGCGCCGGCTTTGCAAACGCAGAGCACCCCATGCACCACGCGGTTGTGGCTGCGGCAGTCGCAGCGACCCAGGATACTAGGTACGTGCCCGTATCACACCTCGAGTTCGAGCACCTGGTCGTAGAGGTGAGCATCCTGTCTGCGATGGAGCGCCTCTCGGGGAAGGGCAAGGGCGCCGTCGCAAAGGGCATAGTCATAGGTAAGCACGGCCTTCACGTAGAGTACGGCTATCACTCCTCCACCTTTCTCCCAGGCTTCATAGTGTCAAACGGATGGGGCGCAGAGGAAGCCCTAGACGAGCTGTGCATTGCAGCCGGGCTGGGCGGCCACGTCTGGAAATCTCCCGGAGCAAAGCTCTTCACGTTCACCACGCAGAGGTTCCGCGAGATAACCCCGCGCGGACCCGTAGAAGAGATAACAACGGAGCGGTGAGCGCGTGCGCATCATACTCCTAATAGACATGGACTACTTCTTTGTAGCCTGCGAGGAAATAAAGGACCCCTCACTCAGGGAGAAGCCAGCTGCAGTCACGACGGGTTCGGAGCGCGAGGGCAGCAAAGGGGTCATAATGACGTGCAACTACCCCGCAAGGAAGTTCGGCGTGCACAGCGGCATGGGCGCAAACCAGGCCCTTGGAATGTGCGGCGACCTCGTACTCCTGAAGGAGGACTTCAAGTTTTACGAGAAGAAATCCGCAGACGTTGCCTTTATAATAAAGAAGTATTCCAGCCTTGTCGAGCAGGTGAGCATAGACGAGTCATTCGTTGACGTGTCCGACAAGGCCTCGACCTACGAAAAGGCATTAGACTACGCAAAGACCATCAAGGAAGACATACGCAACTCGGCCGGGCTTCCCTGCTCCGTGGGCATAGGCCCGAACAAGCTGATAGCGAAAATGGCGTGCGACGCGGCCAAGCCCAACGGCATAAGGCTGGTCAAACCGGAGGATGCGAAGGCATTCCTATCGGCCCTGCCCGCAGGCAAGCTGTACGGCATAGGGAGCAAAACAGCAGAAAAGCTTTCAAGGATGGGAATAAAGACCGTGAAGGACCTCGCATCGTCTAACAAGATGCAGCTGATGGACAGGTTCGGCACGTTCGGCCTTGAGATATACAACTACGCAAACGGGATAGACGACAGCGAGGTCGTATCTGAATACGAGACCAAATCCATTGGCAGGGAGAGGACGCTTCGCAGGGACAGCGCAGAGGACGGCGACGTAGTCCCGGTGCTGAGGGCGCTGTCGCGGGAGGTGTCAGACGAGGCCAGGGCGCAGGGCTATTCATTCAAGGTCGTAACGCTGAAGATGCGCTACCCGGACTTCAGCGAGCACCTCAAGAGCAAGGCGCTCAAGATGTCAGACAAGGAATCAGACATAGAGAAGACGGCGGAGGAGCTTTTTGCGAAGTACCACGACAAAGGCGCAAAGCTCCGCAAGGTCGGAGTGCGCATATCCGGGCTTGTCAAGAGCAAGAGCCAGCGCAGCATGTCTGAGTTTTTCGCCTGATGCAGATAACGTCAAAAATCCCCAACGGCGACAAAATCGCGGGCGCTTATCGCAAAAAGGCAAGTACATTTAAAGCTTTTGGAAACCCTTATATATGAGTTAAGCGTTATTAATAACGCAGTTATACGGCGTGCTTTAACGTGCCGTATGCGAGGTTGTTTCAATGAAGAGTCACATATTTGCATTTGCGTTGATTGCTTTCGCAGCGGTTCTTGTCGTTGGAAGAGTGCCTGCGGTCCATGCAGCGCCGGGCACCCTGGCAGAACTATGCCAGGGCTCCGGAGGCGAGCAGGGATATTCCTCGTGCAGCTGGTCCAGCAACAACGACCATCAGCTGCTCTCCATATGCATCCCGCAGGCCGTCGCAAACTACCAACTGCAGGGCAGCAATGCCGGCCCGGTCATCGACTACATGGATGACCAGTGGAGCGCGTGGTTCAATCAGTCCAATTATCAAGGGCTTGCAGGCCAGCAGGCAAGCGTGGGTGGTCAGTATTACAATCATCCCAATTCGAACTTCGATTATATACTGGCACAGGGCTACGAGCTGTGGGCTATATTCATTGCCGGTTCGTGCAGCAACGCGCCATCAATACCGCAGCTCACCGCTTCCGTCTCCCCTCTCACCGCAACGATAAATCCTGGGCAGCAAATCCTCCTTACGGCATCCGCATCGGGGGGCGTATATCCTTACACTTTCAACTGGTTCCACGGGACCTCGCCTGCATGCAGCTCAGATACAAACTCCGGCACCACGGCCAGCACGGTTACGGCTTCGCCTACATCGAACACGTTCTATTGCGTAAGGGTCACTGACGCCATATCCGAGACGGCGTCCTCTCCCGCAGCAAACATAATCGTACTTACGCCAGTTCCCGGAGCGCCGCTCGCGGTATCCATATCCCCGGCCAAGCAGTTCATAAACCCTGGACAGCAGGTGACCATAACTGCGACACCGTCAGGCGGCGTTTCTTCTTACACATACAAATGGTTTGCTGGGACTTCGCCTACATGCTCCGCTGACGTTTCAGGGACCCCGATAAGCACCTCAAACCCCATAACCGAATCCCCGACATCCAACACCTTCTACTGCGTCAATGTGACTGACAGCGCCTCGAACAGCATTCTCTCCTCAACATCAAACATCACCGTAACCACCGCACCTATAACAACGACCACAATACCTCAGTCCGGGGGCGGTGGCGGAGGCGGAGGCGGAGGGAGCGGCAGCAGCTTCGAGCCGAAGATGCAGCCCATACTCGCCGCTGTCCAGACGAACTCCAGCTGCAGCACTGTCGTAAACATGACCCCCGGATCCATAACGTCGTTCCCCGTTGACAACGCCTCATTCACTGTAAATGACAAGTACACCTTTGTCAACTATGCTGACTTCATAATAAACGGCAGCGTATACGTCCTGGTGCCAGGAAAGCCCTATTACCTTATAAACAACACAAGGATCGCGTACACCGCACTGCTCAACATAAGCTACATAAAGCCCAAGAACTATACCTCTGAGGTGCGCGTGACCAGCCTCAAGATGTGCTACCTAAACAAGAGCAAGATACAGGTGCAGGCTCCGCCGGTCTTCGTGCCAGTCAATCTGAACCTCGAGGTGAGCGCGCACAACTACGTAATAAACACAAGCACCTCCATAAGCAACGACACGGTTGACATATTCATAGACAACAAGGTTGTCGCGTCCGGCAAGGGCTCTGCCTCATACAATGCGTTCTGGTATCCTGCAGGCACGCTTACCGTAACGGGCAAGGACATAGACTCGGGCACCTTCATAAACAAGACGCTTATCAAGCCGCTGTTCGCACCTCAGCTGAACTTCACCAAGAAGTGCGCGAGCAATGCGTCGCAGGCATATCCATGCACCACCTCCGCGCGTATAAAGTCTCACAACAACACGCTTATCGGAACGCTGTACGTCAACGGACAGGCGGTAGCCGACACGAACTACACAGCCAACTACGCGATAATCCAGAGGGGCGTCTACAACATAACGTTCAGCACAAGGGGCAACGGCGTGTACTCAGGCAGCAGCATATCGTACACGTTCCAGAACGGCCCCGCATACGAATACCTGCCTTCCGCACTTGCCATAGTCCTTGCAATGTGCGCTGCAGTGCTTCTCATAGTGGCGAGGCGCAACAGGAAGGACGAGGAGCCGTGGAGCGCAGGGGAGGCATTATAATCAAGGTGTTTTGAAATGGATAAAAGGGAAGAATACGCGATTGCTGTGATAATACTGGTGGCGCTAGTCGTGGCTCTCGTGTCGATATACGCGGGCAGCACAGGGCTTGGAATTGCAGCTGCAATCATAGCAATAATATCTGTGCTCTACGCGATATACGTGATACATGCCGATATATCCGAGGCGGAGCTCAGAAAGAGCTACATACAGGGATACACGGACCATGCAACAGGCAGGCAGCCAAAGGATAAGGATTCAGCAGCAGAGCGTCCATCATCCTATTCTTACACTGATGACGACTCAAGTGCGGGCCCTGACACGGAAGGTGGCTCCTCAGATGACGGGAAGCCTGGGGAATCCCAAGGGCAGGACGAGTCCGAGACTGAAGCAGCGGAGCAGGAGCCAACGGCAGAAGAACAGGATGCAAAGAAGGCGCCAAGGCCTAGGAAGCCTGCGCACAGACAGAGGCACGCAAGATCCTCTGAAGAGCGTACAGCAAATCCCTCGGACCCCATAGTCTTCAGCACCGGAGAAATGCAGGAAAACGTGCAGTAAAGCCTTTCATTGGTAGCGGAAAAGCCGTTACCCCTCCTTTCTCATCCCTGAAGCGTCATCAGGTACTCCCGCACATGCAGCGCACATTTTACTCCGCTGGCCGCTGCCGTAGCGGCCTGCCTGTAGAAGCTATCGGCCATGTCCCCTGCTATGTAGACGCCATCAATGTCTGTCTTGACCTCGTCCTTAGTGACCACGTAGCCTTTCTCGTCAAGTTTCAGCTTCCCCCTAAGCATCTCTGTATTGGGGGAGTACCCGATGGCTATGAATACCCCGTCTATTGGAATCTCGGTAATATTTCCGGTTGTCACGTCCCTAAGCCTAACGCCGGTCACCTTCTGGTCTCCAAGTATCTCCTCAATAGCCGTATTGAGCATGAACTTTATCTTGGGATTCGATCTTGCGTGATCCTGCATTATCTTGCTCGCTCGCAGTTGATCGCGCCTGTGAACCACTGTCACAGAGCTGGCGAACTTGGTGATGAATGTTGCGTCCTCCATGGCGGTGTCTCCGCCTCCAACGACTATTACGTTCTTGTTCTTGAAGAATGGCCCGTCGCACGTGCCGCACGATGACACGCCCTTGCCTATAAATCTCTTCTCCGACTCGATGCCTAGCCATTTGGCGTTTGCCCCAGTAGCAATTATGACCGCGTCAGTCTCATAGACCTTGCCCCCCGCCGTGACCTTGCGCGGAGTGCCCGAGAAGTCAATCTCACTCAGATCCTCTTCGACGAAGCGCGCGCCGAACCTCTTGGCCTGCTCCTTTAGCTTCTGTATGAGCACAGGCCCGTCAATCCCCTCGGGAAAGCCGGGATAGTTCTCGACCACTGTAGTAAGCTCCAGCTGGCCGCCGCCCTTTGTGCCAGCGATGACCAGGGGCCTGAAGTCCTCCCTCGCAGTGTATATGGCTGCCGAGAGGCCTGCGGGGCCCGAACCCACGATTATTACCCTTTCTCTTTCCGCCATTGTAACCACAAATAGATTGATACTACATTTACGTAAAGAAACTATATAAGGTTTGACATTGTAGCACAACTGGCGACCGAATGGGCATGATAGTCAATGGCAGGAACGTTGCTCTCGATGCGCGCGACAAGAGCTCTGACATAGGCTTCGTCTCCCATGCGCACTCCGACCATACCTCTGGGGTGAGCAAGGGCAAGGACATGCTGGCGAGTAAGGTTACCGCAGACCTCATAGAATTAAGAAAAGGGGTATCTGCCAAGTGCCTCCCCTCGATGCATGCAACCAAGCTGCTCAGTGCAGGCCACATACTAGGCTCAAGGCAGCTTTTTGCGGAATCCGATGAAGGCTACTCCTTTATCTACAGCGGTGATTACCAGATGCGCGAATCACTTGTAGCAGAGCCAATAGAGACAAGAAGCGCAGACGTGCTTATAATAGACTCCACCTACCCCTACCGCGATGTAAAATTCGAGGATAAGAGCGAGGCGATAACCTCGATACAGCACTACATCGACGCAAAGGCAGGCAAAGGCACCGTCCTCTTCGGCGCATATGCGCTAGGCAAGGCCCAGGAGCTCGTGAAGATAGCGAACGAGGCAGGCTACACCCCGGCTGTCAGCAGCAGGATAGGTGCCATAAATCAGGTCTATGAAAATAACGGCGTCGGCCTGGAGTACCTATCACGCAAAAAGGACGGCGAAGAGTTCGCCTCTGAATCGGGGCGCAGCTTCGTAGGCGTGGTCGAGGTGGGAAGGCTGCACGAGACGGCGCAGAAGATCTCAGACCAGTCCGGAAGGAGGGTATTCACCGCGGTGGCAACTGGCTTTGCTAGGACCTACAACATGCATGTTGACGTCCAGTTCGAGCTCAGCGACCATGCAGACTTCAGTCAGGCAGTGGAGTACATAGGCCAGTGCAGTCCAAAGGTGATCTACACCTACGGCAGCAAGGAGAGCCAGAGAGTCTTCGCGAGGAATCTGTCTGAAGAGGGCTACAACGCCCATCCCTTCTTCGAGAACTACGGCCAGGGGTGCCTTGATGTGCGGGCCAAGCTGCACGCCGGTGTTGGGGTCAAGCAGGCGAACCAGCGCGAATCCAGTCATACTTCGTCATCTGTCTAATGTACCGATTGGCTTAAAAATCTCGGTTTCGTCAACATCTCATACAAAGTGAAATACATGGCTAAGAATGCAAGTAACGGAAACAGTGCGCCTGCCTTTGTCCTAGCTTTTCTAGGCTCATTGGCGTACCTGTACGTGGTTTACGGCCTTGTGACGAACTGGCATACCCCTGCGCTATTCGCAGGAGTAGGAGCAGTATTCCTGCCCATATTCGCGGGCGTTGGCATACTGAGCGCCATAGGTCTGTTTCTAGCCAGCTTTTCCCTGTTGAAGGGTGACAAGAAGAGCAAGGAGTGGATCTGGAAGAGCACCCTGTGGGGCGGCGTAGCCCTTGTAGCTCTTACTGTGGGCGACGTGGCATCTGTAGGCATAATCCTGCTGGGATTCATCCTGGCAACGATAGGCAGCATGGTCGCTGCAATGTAGCCGCAGACAAACCCGCATTACCATTAAGCGCTTCAAATTTCTTTTGTTTTTTCTGTTCTTTTCCTAACGCAACGACTGGCTTCTTACGCCTGCGCGGCTCCCCTTCTACCAGAAGCATATGCCTGCGGCTCTGTCCCTAAAAACGATGGATAAATAGGTAAGGGGGTTCCATAGAGTTTTGGCGACACTATGCAACCCCCTTGCATATATTGTAAAGCGAAGAATATAGTAAAGAATGGGTCCAGGAAGACCAAACAGAGAGGCAATGTGCCCCTCTTTAAATGCAAGAAATGTAAACGGACATTCTGCAAAGACGACGGCTTCAAATGGAAACGCCATTCAAAGGAGAAGATTATTGATGCGTTGGAATTAT
>JAKAVL010000016.1 GCA_021817305.1 Microcaldota archaeon
ATAATTCCAACGCATCAATAATCTTCTCCTTTGAATGGCGTTTCCATTTGAAGCCGTCGTCTTTGCAGAATGTCCGTTTACATTTCTTGCATTTAAAGAGGGGCACATTGCCTCTCTGTTTGGTCTTTCTGGACCCATTCTTTACTATATTCTTCGCTTTACAATATATGCAAGGGGGTTGCATAGTGTCGCCAAAACTCTATGGAACCCCCTTACCTATTTACCCATCGTTTTTGGGGACAGAGCCCCCTCTTTAATAAGCTTGTTGAAGAGATTTAGTTGCTAATGTTTAGCCAGTTTCAGGTCCTGCGCCTTTCCGGCCAAGGATCCGGCATCAGGTCATTTATGCTCTTCGTTATGTAACTGCCGTTTGGCTTTGCCATTATTACTGTTATGTCCCTTCCAGACCTCACCGCGTTCTCCCAGATCAGCTGCCGGCATATTCCGCAGGGGTGCGCATGGCTGTTTTTCTCATCTACAGCAACATTTGTTATGGATAATTGTGCATTTCCCTTTCCGACTATAGCTATTGCGACAATGCTGGGCTCTCCGTGCATGGCTGCGTGGGCAAGAGCCATCTGCTCGCCGTGCAATAAAAGGGATGCCGTGTCTGAGCCGTAGTTAGAGGCGCTGAAGATGTTGCCTTTGTCTGTCAGCACCGCAGCGGCGTACCTAAGCCTTGCATCTGGGGGATAACACGTATCAAGGGCGCGTATCGCGGCCTTCACCATTGCCTTGCAATCGATCTTGGGTTTTTGCCTTGTTGTCATTTGATATGCCTTGTTTAACGTCAATCTAATTTGCAACGCAACCTATTTATAAGTTTTACAGTCCATATTAATAGGAGGTTTAAGCCGCTTAGCTTATGGTGCACTTATGACGAACAGCGTTGAACTTACTGTTGCAGATGCTCTTGTCACAGACTCGGGCCGGAGCATAGCGAGGATAGACAGCAAGTCGCGGAACCTCCTTGGCGTGGTGTCCGGTGACATAATCGAGATAAAGGGCAAGATAAAGAGCACTGCGGCAGTGGTCTGGCAGGCGCATCCGAGCGACGAGGGCCTGGGATTCGTGCGCATCGACGGCTACCTGCGCCAGAACCTCGGAGTTGGCATCGGGGACAAGATATTCGCGACCAAGGGAGACGTGAAGGACGCCGAGAAGGTGGTCCTTGCGCCGCCGCCGAACCAGCGTGCGCCGCTCACCTCTGACTTCGTGGGCTACGCTAAGAAGAGGCTTGAGGGCAAGCCTGTCACCAAGGGCGATTCCATACCAATACCCATGTTTGGATTCGTTTTCAACTTCCTGGTAGTGCAGGTCGTGCCGCATGGAATTGCGCGCATAACTGGAAACACCAACCTCATGATAAAGGATGAGCCTGTATCGGAATCGTTGGTCCGCATAGGGGACGTGCACTATGAAGACATAGGAGGACTGGATGATGCGAAGCAGAAGATACGCGAGATGGTGGAGCTGCCTATACGCTATCCAGAGCTTTTCGAGCGCCTGGGAATCGACCCGCCAAAGGGAGTGCTGCTGTACGGGCCTCCTGGAACAGGCAAGACGCTCCTCGCGAAGGCTGTCGCAAACGAGAGCGAGGCCAACTTCATAACGATATCGGGGCCCGAGCTTGTCAGCAAGTTCGTGGGGGAGAGCGAGGAGAAGCTCCGCGAGCTCTTCAAGAATGCCAACGAGAAGGCACCAACAGTCATATTCATGGACGAGATAGACGCCATTGCGCCTAAGCGCGAGGAGGTAACGAACGAGGTAGAGAGGCGCATGGTCTCGCAGCTCCTTACGCTCATGGACGGGATGTCCTCAAGGGGCCAGGTGATCATACTCGCGGCGACCAACCGTCCGGATGCGATAGACCCTGCGCTGAGGCGCCCCGGAAGATTCGACCGCGAGATAGAGATAGGCGTTCCGAACAGGAACGACAGGAAGGTCATACTTCAGATACACACGAGGAACATGCCGCTGGCGAAGGATGTCAGCATAGACGAGCTCGCCAATCTCACGCACGGATACACGGGAGCGGACCTCAATGCACTTGTGCGCGAGGGGGCCATGGCCACGCTGCGTGACATACTGCCCAACATAGTGGGCAAGCCTAACATTCCCATGGACATACTTACCAACCTTACGGTAAGCAGGGACAACTTCATGGAGGCGATGCGCAACATACAGCCGAGCGCGCTGCGCGAGGTGTTTGTCGAGCGTCCGAATGTCCACTGGTCAGATGTGGGAGGCCTTGACAAGGTCAAGGAGGAATTGCGCGAGGCCGTGGAGATGCCGCTCAAGACACCGGAGGTCTTCGAGAAGATGGGAATCAGGCCGATAAAGGGAGTACTGCTCGTAGGCGCTCCGGGAACCGGAAAGACCATGCTGGCGCGTGCCGTAGCGACGGAGCGCGAGGCAAACTTCATATCGGTAAAGGGGCCGGAGGTCCTTAGCAAGTGGGTAGGGGAGAGCGAGAAGACGATGCGCGAGATATTCAGGAAGGCGAGGCTCGCCGCGCCTTGCATAATATTCATAGACGAGATAGACGCAATTGCACACTCGCGGGGGGGTGTTGACGATTCAAGGGTCACAGAGCGCATAGTGGACACCATGCTCACTGAGATGGACGGCCTGCAGGAGCTGAAGAGCGTCGTCGTCATGGCGGCGACCAACCGTCCGGATTATGTGGATCCGGCGCTGCTGAGGCCCGGGCGCTTCGACAAGATAGTCAACATACCGATGCCTGGCGCTGACGCGAGGCTTGCGATATTCAAGGTGCACACGAAGCGCATGCCTCTCGACAAGGACGTGGTGCTGGAGGACCTGGCAGACGAGACGGAGAACTACACGGGCGCCGAGATAGAGAACTTATGCCGCGAGGCGGGAATGAATGCTATAAGGGCAGGAAGGGAAGTCGTCAAGAAGGAAGACTTCAAGCGCGCGGTGGACGAGGTGCGTCCTGCCATACCGAAGGAAGTCTCGGAGAGGATACGCAGGTTCAAGGACGAGCCCGAGAACATGTACAGGTAGCGCACAGGCGCATTGCGATAAAAAGTGAGTGTTATGCAGATTGTTTACTCTGACAGGAAGACAGGAAAGACAGGGCAGGCAGAGGTCCCGAAGGACCGCGAGACCCAGCTTGTGGGCAGGAGGATGGGCGAGGTCATAGACGGCGCCGTGGCCGGGCTTGACGGGTTCAAGCTCAAGGTCACCGGGATGAGCGACAGCTCTGGATCCCCTTCAAGGAAGGAGATAGACGGAACGCGGAAGGCAGCGCCGCTGCTCAGCTATGGCGTGGGCATGCGCAAGCGCGGAAAGGGCCTTCGCGAGCGCAGGACCGTTAGGGGCAATACCATAAGCAATGAGACGGTGCAGATAAACACTGTTATAGAGGAATATGGAAGCAAGCCTATGGAGGAGCTCTTCAAGCCGAAGGAGAAGAAAGCTGAGTGAACATGAGCAAACAGAGCGAACTGAACATAGGCACATTGGGCCACGTTGACCACGGCAAGACTACGCTTGTCTCTGCTCTGACGCATACGTGGACGGATGTGCACAGTGAGAGCCTAAAGCGCAGCATGACGATAAAGCTAGGGTATGCCGATGCCGTCATTAGGAAGTGCGGCTCCGGCGATTTCCCATACACCGTAAATGAGAAGTGCGGCGACGGGTCTGCGTCGGAGGAGTTCAGGAAGGTCTCGCTTCTCGATGCTCCGGGGCACGAAACCCTCATGGCCACCGCCATAGCCAGCTCCAGCATAATAGACTGCGCCCTGTTCGTCATATCGGCATCGGAGCAGTGCCCTATGCCGCAGACTAGGGAGCACCTCATGATAATCAATGCGCTGGGGATAAAGAATGCCATAATAGCGCAGACGAAAATAGACATAGTCGGGAAGGAGCAGGCGAGGAAGAACTACGAGCAGATAAAGGCCTTCATAAAGAACAGCTCCGTTGAGAATGCGCCAATAATACCGATAATGGCCAACAAAGGCATAAACGTTGATGCGCTGCTTGGCGAGATAGCGAGCATAAAGGTCCCTGACAGGGACAAGTCGGCAGACCCGATGATGTACGTTGCGAGGTCGTTTGACGTGAACAAGCCAGGGACAGCGATAAAGGACCTCGTCGGCGGAGTTGTCGGCGGATCGATAATAAGGGGAGCGTTCAAGGTAGGCGACGAGATAGAGATAAAGCCCGGGGTCAACAGGGGCGACAAGTCGAGGAAGGAGTCGTACGAGCCGCTGGTGACGAGGATTAGCGGCCTCTCTGCAGGCAGCGAGCACCTGAGCAGCGCGATAGCGGGGGGCCTCATAGCGGTTGGAACCGACACAGACCCCTCATTCACAAAGGCGGACGGCCTGGTCGGCCAGGTGGTAGGCAAGGCAGGAACCCTGCCGGATTCGGTCAACAACATGACGATGAGCTACAGCTCGCTCAACAGGAGCGACCTGCCCAAGCAGGCATTCAGGAAGAGCGAGCAGGTGCTTCTCGGAATAGGAACTGGAACGTATGTGGGCATGATAACCAATATGAAGAAGAACAGCCTGGAGATACAACTCAACAGGCCCGCATGCATAGACAAGGCAGCGAAGATATCTGTTCTCAGGAACTTCGGGCAGAGGTGGAAGCTGTCCGGATTCGGAGTAATCTCCTGAGCTGGATCCTTCCGGATTCGATGCCTTCAATACAGCTCCGATGCGGCCTTGATTATCTTGTCTGCGAACTTGATCCTTCCGCGGGCAGTGCTCACATCATATTTTTTCATGTCGAAATCAAAGCCCGATGCGTTGAAGTGGCCGCCCCCTCCGAAGCGGCGCGCGAGCACCGAGCAGTCGTTCTTCTTGCTACGCAGGTGGGCCTTTCCTACGTCGGTGTTGACGTAGCAGCCTATGTCGCTGCCCGTTTTACGCATTATCATGGCGCAGGCGTCGTTGGTCGAGACCACCGGAGTGAACGCTATCGATATCGCACCGCCGTTTACCACGGTGCCCATCATCTTCCTGAGGCGCGAGTCGTTGAGCTTCTCGAAGCGCGCGGATGCGCTGCGCAGGAACCCTGGCAGGACCTTTCCGTCGCGTATGGAGGCTGCGGCGCGCGATACGCTCTTTAGGAATTCCGCACTGCCCTTCATGCGGGAGTATGAAAGGCCCAGCGCATAGGCCTTTATCACCGACTTCATGTACGGCGTCCTTGGCCTGAGCGCGAAATCCGAGACATGCACTGTCTGCAGCAGCCTCTTCACGAAGGCGTCGTTCATTCCGAGCTCCCTGGCTGTTATCTCGGAAGCGCAGAACCTCTCGTTCTCCCCGACCACTGCAACGTCGCACATTCCTGCAATGCCCTTTACGTGCACCCTGCTCCACGTATGATGATCGAACCACAGCACCCTGCCGTTTTTGCGTTTTGCATGGCTTACTATTCTTGAGAGTATGTCGGGCGTCGATTCAGAGCCCAGGTCGGTTATGAACAGCGTCGAGCCTTTCTTGAAGAGCTTGCGGAATCGCTTCTCGCCGCGCAGCATGCTTGCCTTGTCGTAATCCACGAAGATGGCGTTGCCCGCACCTGCGCCGTACCTGCGCAGTATGAGAGCTGCGCTGGCTATGCCGTCGAGATCTGCCGCATGGGATATTATGACTGGATTCATTTGCTTCATCTTGATTATGATTGGAAGAAGAATCATAAGTACTTCATGAACTCCTCCCTTGAGATGCCGAGGTCCTTCTTTATGATTTTGTTCAGCAGCCCACGGTCTATGGCCTCGGTAGGATGCACAGGTATTATAGTTGTCTTGCCTTCTTTGTTCCTTAGGAAGGCATGACTGCCTTTTTGCCGTACTATTTCAAACCCCAATCTGCCAAGAACCTTGATTAGCTCATGCGCCCTAAGCATTGGCAGCTTCGCCATCAAACTGCCACTTTCTGTATGCTTACAAATGACTCTTCAGCCTTTGCTCCGGCTTCAAGGCATAGAGCTATGGCCTCCTTTGTCCTTTCGATGAGTTCGCTCTTCGTCTTCGCCTGAGTATGGCAACCAGGCAGCTCTACCACCTCGGATATGAAGTACCCGTCCCTTCCCTTTTCTATTACAACGTTGAATGTTCTTCCCTTTTTCACAATATCGCCAATATTTTTACTCCAGCAAAATATTTATTCCTTCCTGACATCCTCCCACGAGTAATGAAAACATGGCAAGAAAAGGAATAGACAGGCCTGCCGAAGCAGGCCTGCTCATTCTACTGTGGAGGTGATATAATGAGTATATCGGTCGCCCTGCCAGCATCATATTTGTAATAAACCTTGTGACCAAGCTGGAAGCGCTCTATCACGCCCAGCTTGTACAGCTTGTTGAGCCTGCTGCACGCTGCATTCCTGCCCTTATAGCCCATGGCCTCCTTCACCTGATCTGCGCATACCATGTCCCTGCCCTGTATGAAGTTGAGCACCCTTGCGTCAAGGTTCGATACAGGCACCTGGCGCCTGTCCGCCACGTATGAAGGCGCATCGTAGCTTGAGTGCATCTCCTCCTCTAGCTTGGATATCTTTGAGGTTATGCCATGGAGCAGCTTGTTCGTGCGCTCACGCTCGTCGGTCATGTACTTGAGCAGTGCAGCCACGCCAGCGTCGGCCGGAGGCGCAGGCTCCTTCTTTGATGATAATGAGCTGAGAAGGGCGCTTACCTCGTTCTTGAGGGTCTGCATCTCCCTTTCGATTTGCCGGTTTGATTTCGCCATCCGATCATACTCGTCAAATAGTGACGCATCGCGATTCCCGACAACCGGGTTCGCGAAACAATCACGATTCAATCATACTGTAGAATATAAATAGAAAGGTATTTAAAGGTTCCTCATTAACGGACATAAGTATACACGGCGCATGTCCGCTAATCAAAAGGCAAACATACGTGGAAAGACAACGCAGTATGAGTGATGCGATGGCAAAAGCAATGAAGTTAAATATGAATCGTATCCGATAAGGCTGCACCTAAGAGCTCAGGCATGCGAGAAACGTCAGTGCTCCAGTTACTCACACTTCCGGGGGTGATGCGGCAGACAAGGTCCTCTCCGTGTTCCAAAGACTGAGCAAGACAGAATATCTTGAATTTCTGAAACGCAGCTCTATGTCTTTCGGTTTCTGCCCGCGATAGACAGGGGCTTGCCCAAGGCGTCGGTATAAAATAGCTTTTCCTTCATATACATGTGCTTGTCCTGGTTGCATGGAAAGGGTACTGATACCTGAGAAGCGTGCCGAGGTGCTGCGGCGGATCATCGTGAGGGTAGCCAAGACCCTGGAGTGCAGGGTGGAGCTCAACGAGGACAACGAGGTAGTCATCGACGGAGACAGCTATGCGGAATACAACGCCAAGAACGTGATACAGGCGTTCGGCCGCGGATTCTCCATGAATACGGCCTACAAACTGCTTGACGAGCAGCACTTCTTCAGGTACATCAGCCTCAAGGACGTGCTGCGGAACGAGGACCAGATACGGCGCATCAAGGCCAGGATAATAGGCAGGGAGGGCAAGACGAAGGAGTACGTGCAGGACGTGAGCGGCGCCTCGATGGCGGTGTACGGAAACACCGTCGGGCTGATAGGCACCAATGAGCAGATAGACACGGCTATGGGTGCACTCCGGGTTTTGATTGATGGCGGAACGCATAAAAAGGCTTACAGGATAATGGAAGGCATAAGGCGAAAACACAGGGAAGGCGGGTCTTGATGGCTGGCACTACTACGGCAGATGAGATATTCCGGGAGTTCAAGGAGCACTCCATATCTGAGTTCTTCAGGAAGAACAGCCAGATGCTCGGCTACTCAGGCAAGGTGCGCTCTCTCACCACAGTAATCCATGAATACCTGACGAACAGCCTTGACGCGTGCGAGGAGGCAGGGCTTCTGCCCGACATAAAGGTAGAGGTCAAGCAGCTCGGGGAGGACAGGTACTCGGTGAGCGTGTCGGACAACGGCCCAGGGATACCGTTCAAGCACGTGGGAAAGGTCTACGCCACAGTCCTTGCGGGCACGAAGTTCCACAGGTACGTGCAGCAAAGGGGCCAGCAGGGCATAGGCGCCACAGGCTGCACCCTTTATTCAAAGATAACCACGGGCAGGCCCGTACACATAAAGTCGACCACGGGCAGGGAGAGCTACGAATGCGACATAGACCTTGACATAAAGTCCAACAAGCCCATAGTCAAGATGACTGCGCAGATTCAGGAGGACGGCCACGGCACGACGGTGTATGGGGAGTTCGGGGACGTGAAGTACGAGAACAGCGACCACGGGATTTACGAGTACATAAAGCGAACGGCATTGTCGAATCCTCACGCGAGCATAACGCTCATCGAGCCCGAAGGCAAGGAGTCCGCTTTCCTGCGCTCGAGCGACGAGCTCCCTAAGAAGCCGAGGGCGATAAAGCCCCATCCGCTCGGCATAGACGTCAATGACTTCATAGAGTATGCGCACAGGAGCGCCAACAGGAAGCTCTCCGCATTCATAGTGGAGACGTTTTCGAGGGCCACGCAGGGCAAGGTCGCCGAGCTCAAAGAGATAGCCAAGGACATAGATTTCGAGTCGGATCCCGCCAAGATATCGTGGGTCGATGCCGAGAAGGTCATCAAGGCATTCAAGCAGGTCAAGTGGATGGCGCCGGAGCTGGACTCCCTGTCGGTAATAGGGGAGAAGCAAATAGAGGCGACGATTAAGAACATACTCTCGCCGAAGTTTCTCGGCGTGGTGGAGAGGAAGCCGAAGGTCTTCCGTGGAGGGGTCCCGTTCGTCGTCGAGGCGGGTATTGCCTACGGCGGTTCCTCTGGGAAGAAAGTGAACGAGACGAAGGCCGACGGAACGGTTGTCGAAGCCGAGGGCAACATACTGAGGTTCGCGAACAAGGTACCACTGCTGTTCGATGCATCGAACTGCGCCATAACCGATGCCACGAAGAGCATCGACTGGAAGAGGTACGGGATAGCGAAGTTCGACGAGGAGCCCGTTAGCGTGCTGGTCAACGTCTCGAGCGTGTATGTGCCATACTCCGGCGTAGGCAAGCAGGCGATAGCCAAGGAGGATGACATAATCGAGGAGATAAGGCTTGCGGTCATGGACTGCGGGCGCATACTCCAGCGCTACCTCAGCGGAGTGAGGAGCATGCACCTTCAGGAATCTAGATACAAGACCATAATGAGGTACGTCTCGCAGCTCTCGAAGGACCTTGGCGAGATAACCGAGAGGGACAGTGGTGACATAGAGAAGAGCCTCAGGTCCACCATAGAGAAGAAGTACAGCAAGCTCTTCAGCAACGGGGACGGCCAGGAGAACGGGAACAGCGTACCTGACGAGGACCCCAAGGAAGAGCCTGAAGTCGGAGAGGAGTAGCTGCGCTAATACAGCAGCGGATCTAGGTTTCCGGTTTCTACAAGGTTTATTGATCCTGACTCGATGGACATGCGCAGAAGCTCCGACGTGTCCCCATACGAGTTGTAAAGCTTGTCGGTGAACTCGTACATCGCCTCGCTGTTTATGAACACCATGAATGCCTTTGAGCTCTCTGGTATCTTTATCTCCCTTATGCCTGTTTTCCTTGAGAAGATGAACAGGGGCACCTGGTGGTCTTTTGCGATAAGCACCATGTCCACGCCGTTGCCCTGGTCCAGGTCGGTGAAGACGGCTGCGTTTTTGACCAGGTAATCCCTCATCTTCCTGAAGATGACAAGGTACTCTGCGTCGTGCTTTGATGCGTCTTCCCAGCGGGCCGGGAGGTAATAGTCGCCGACGTTGGAGAGCTTGCCCCTTGAAGTCAGCTCGTAAAGCACCTCGTTGGCGTTCTGAAGGGTGACGGACACGGGTATGTTGTTGGAGCGTATGTTCGAGCTGATCCCCAGCTTTATCTCCTCTGAAGTCAGGGGCATGTACTTCCAGTAGCGGCGCATGTTTATGGTGTCGAACATGTTGACGATTTGGTCTGATGTGACATCTACCTCGTTCTGCTTGGACGGCGGCGGCTCGGCGACGTCTATGTAGTATTCGTCGCGGTTTGGAGCGTGCAGAAGCAGGTTCATCAGGAGTATGACGATGCCCGCGATACCCATCTCAATGTAAAGCGGCGGGATCGATGGGGGCGCGTTGTAGTACTCGGTTATGTTGTAGAAGCCGTTCAGTATGTGCAGCGTGAGCTGGTGTCCCCCGTACTTTATTACGGCGCCCTTCGGCAGCGTGTAGTTGGCCACCCCTGCAGTGACTGTGCCTAATTCATTGTACTGGCCGTCTATGCTCGCCGCGAAGGTCGCGTTGCTGAGCTCCTGCCCGTTGCTCAGGACGTTGAAGAGGAAGGTCCCATTCTGGAAGTTGGTGTATAGATAGCTGACATTCAGCTCAGGCACGTAGAACAGCGCGTAGCCGTAGTGCCTGCCGGTTATGTCGATGAGAGACGCTATGTAGTACCTGCCCGTGGGCAGGTTGCCGAAGGTGTAGTACTTCAACGTGGGGAGCGTCGTGTTGAAGGCGCCGAGGCCGAACGCGTACGTGTACTCCAGGCTTCTGTTCACGACGTTTATGCTGAACGCCTTCTTAGAGGTTATCTCGTTTATCTCTATCTGCACCGGTGCGTATGTGCCGTAGCCTATCTGCGAGGGTATCTCGAGGGTGCCGTTGGCGTTGTACTGAACCCTGAACAGGAACTCGCGGTTGAGAAACGTGGAGTTGTTGGATGCGTTGACCTGTATCAGGGAGTACGAGCTGTTGAGGAGCCTGGGCGCGCCTTGCGTGAATGGGAGCATTAGGCGGGTGGTGAGGAGCGTGGCGTTCCCGGCAGTATAGTTCGTCGTGCCGTTTATTACATAATTGCCAGTGGCGAGGCGCTGCATCCAGAACCTCGAGGAGATGGCCTCGGACAGGTATTCCGCTTCGGTGCTCGAGTTCTGCCAGATGTACGAGGGGTAGTTGCTGAAGGCCATGAACGTGCCGTTGTACGAATTCGTGTAGTTCACTGTGCCGTAAGAGCTTCCGCCCAGAAAGCCGAAAGTGGGATTGCTGAACCCAAAGGATATGACATTGACTGCCGGCGCCTTTGTCTGGTAGAGTCCGCTCTGGTTAAGGGCATCGATTGTGGCATTCGGCATCTTGTATATCTGGCCGTTCAGCTCTGCCCTTGAGAAGTTCTGCCCGACGTATATTATGTAGTCGCCTCGCTGCAGAAGCGAGCTGATGTTGGCGCTTGACGCGCCGGGCGCCTCTGGAAGGCCGGTGTTGGGGAGAAGGCTGGCGGGAAACAGGCCGGTGGCGAGCACTATGACCGAATTCCCTGCCGTCGAGTTTATGTTGTTGAGGCTAATGCTCTGCACGCTTGTGGAGTTGGCTTCCAGGCCAAGCCTTCCGAGATCGGCATACATGCTCGAGTACATGCTCCCATAGTCAAGGCACTTGTAGCATGAGATTCCCGGGTCGACGACGTAAACGCGGAATTGAGGATCCCTCTGGAATATGCTGAGGGAGACGTTGGCCGTGCTGACGTTGTACATCTGGTAGTAGAACTGTGCGAACTCCGTGAGGTAATGCGACATGTTGAATGTGGCTATCCCGGCCGACCTTACGGCGCCGTAGATGGAGATGTTGCCGTTTATGCTGACCGCGGGCTGGAGGCCGCTAAGCGCGCTTGCGAGCTCAAAGTAAACGGCCGTGAAGAATGCCAGTATCGCGATCGCCACCGCTATGCCTGCGATCACGAGCTTCTTTCTCGATACCATTGCACCATCAAATGCTCTGCTTCTTAAGCACGTACTTGTCCACTAGCCCGAGCACCCATCTTGAGAACGGGTTGGAGTTCCCCCGCGTGCTCTTGAGAACCCGGTAGCTCTTGATGTAAGAGAACCTCTTCCTCACGTACACGTCGTACTTCATGCGCTATCCCCTTACCTCGAGGTAGCCCATCGACACCATCTTGTCCAGCATCTCCTCGACCCTCGGCGCGGTTATCCCGTAGGACTTCGAGAACAGCTCGACGTCTATGGTGTTGTTGTGCACCTCTATCCAGTCCTCTATTATGGACATGAGCGACTCGTCGGAGTACTTCTGCAGCCGGTCTAGCTCGGCCTTCAGGCGCCTGTTCTCGTCGCCTAGCTGGGTTGCCTGGATCGTAAGGTTCCTGTTTGAGGCCGATAGTTCTATGTTAAGCCTCTTTAGGGCCCTGTATTCGTCTAGTATTGAGTCGTATTTGTTGTACAGGGAGCTGTAGCTCTGCGACAGTCCGGACAGGAGCTTGTCCATGGTGGAATCGACGTACTGCATCAGCTCGGCATTGTTTATCCGGTAATCGTCGGCCACCATCGAGAGCACTGACGCGAACCCCTTGAGAACGGACGCACGGCGCAGGGATTCGCTGACGTCGGGAGGTATGGAGTATATGACCTCTACAAAGCCGGGATTGAAGTTGATCAGGTAGAAAAGGTACGGCTGCTTGCGTATGTTCCTGCTCTCGACCTTGCCCACTACAAGCGCATCGCCGTCCATCCCCACGGAATAGAAGGGCACCTTCGAGAGCTTGGCCTTCATCGCGTCGAGGCTCGACGCTACGCTTCCGTCGAATTTGAACTTCTCTACCTTGGGCTCTGACACACTTTCCTCAGACGGTTTTTCCGCAGCCACAGGAACCACATGATAACATAAAATCTAATGTATATATTGCTTGCGCTTGGACTGAAGCAGCGGGTTTGCCGGCTCCCGGCCGCGGCTCACTTGTCCTTGCCCCTGGGCAGGGCGAGCTCTGGCATGTAGTTAAGCAGGGACAGCAGGTACAGCAGTATGACCATCCCTATGCCGAAAAGTGCCGAGTATGCGCTCAGGTTTATCAGCATCAGCATTATGAGGAACATGACCCCGAGGGCCACGTACATCGCCTGCCTGCGCACGTACTTCTTCCTGTGCTTCTTGTAGCCTTCGTAGCACTCCCTGCATATGACTATCCTGTTGCGCTTCTCTGACTTGAAGACGTGGCGCTTTATCAGCCTTATGGCCTTGATCACGTTGTCCTCCTTTATGGGTATGCCATCGCGCTCCTTCGCGCACATCAGACAGTAGCTTTTTTGCCTTGCCATCAATCCACCAGCTTGAGCCTCGATACCTTGCCGTATGTTTCCTCTATGCGCTCCTCGTCGAGGAGGTTGAATACCTGCGTTATGCGGGCGTCGTCAACGCCTATCCTGCGAAGTATATTCGTTATGTCCTTGCCGGAGACGCCCAGTTTCTCCAGCAGGCCGACGAATGCGGCCGCATCGACGTGCTTGTGCATCTTGTCCAGCCGGGCAAGCATCGCATCCGCTGGGCCCTCGCCGACTCCGAGAGACGTAATCATCTTCTTAAGGTCTATCTTGCTTACTACAAAAGAGTTCTGCATGGCTTCAACCCTTCTCCAGGCTCCCCGCGTAGGCGAACACCTTCGCTATCGTGGTGTCGCGCAGGCCTATGCTGCGCATGAGCCTGACTATGCTGTCCCTGCTGATCCCGTCATGCAGCAGCATGTTGACGAGGTCTGAGATGTCTGCGCTGTTTCCCTGATCGCCGAGCTTGGCGAGCAGCTTGGTTATAGTGTCGGAGCCTATGCCGCTGTCTATTAGCTTCGAGCTCAGGCTCATCTTGTCGAATGAGTAATCCTTCTGCACCGACGGGTCGTCCAGCTCCTGCTGGCTCAGCACCTTGAGCATGGATATGAGGTATGTGTCTATCGGCAGCTCCCCCACTATCTTGTTTATCATGAACACGTTAGGGAACCTAACGCTCGTGTTGAAGGCCATGTCCACGGCCGCCTGGCCGACGCCGAGCTTGCTTATCTCGCTGCGTATGTAGTCTGAGAAGTTGAGCGAGCCCTGAAGGTAGTTCATGAACTTCTCGAACCTTATCCTGAGCATGAAGGTGGTGCCGACGTTTGAGAATATCGCCTCATTGACGTCGGTGGGGTTCTGCGAGGCGACTATGAGCCCGAACTGGTACTTCCTGCCCTCGCGGATTATGGTAACGGCATCGCTCCTCTCGTCGCTCGCTATCTTCCAGGCCTCGTCGAGGACGACGAATGTGCGTATCCCTGCGGTTGCCGACCAGCCTTCCGCGCGCATCTTCTCCTTGAGGGTCTGGAGTATGAACAGGGCAGCCATGGCCCTGAAGCGCTCGTCGGGCAGGCTGGACAGGTCCAGGTCTACAAGGCCCGAGGATGCGAGCTTGCCTATGTCTACTGTGCTCTTGTTGGCGAAGTAGTCCTCGCCTTCCCTTGAGAACTGCCTCAGCCTGTATATAGTGTTCTCGAGCTCTGCCGGATACTGGTACGTTCCCTCCGTGAGCTTCTCGTCGAGAAGGAAGGTCACGTCCTTCAGCGTCGGCGGCTCCTTTCCCGGGGGGGGCAGTGATGCGAGTATGAAGCCTGCGTTTAGGTACGCCTGCTCTATTGCCTCCTCTGTCAGCCTGCGCTGCTCCGGATAGTCGGCTATGTCCGTCAGTATGTCAAGCGAGTTCATTATCTGCTTGACCCTGTCAAGGGGCTTCATGCCCGACAGATCCATCAGGTTGAGGTAGTCGCCCTTTGAGAAAGATATTGTGGTTCCGCCGCTCTGCTTCACCCACGCGAGGTACTCGCCTGCCCAGTCGATTATTATGGCATTCGTGTTCCAGACGTAGCTCGCCCTCGTGAGGAACGTCTTGACGAAGAAGCTCTTTCCCGCGCCGGTTATTCCGACGACAGATACGTGGGGGTTAGTGAGCTGCGAGAAGGTCCACGTGAACGGGACCTTGAATACCTTGGTAGTCCCGACGAATATGGAATTGGTCGGGTCGTTGAGCAGAAACTCATGCGGCGGCTCCGGAGGACGCGTTATGAACAGCCTCTTGGCTATCTCGTTGCTCATCACAGTCTGAACGCGCACAAGTGTCATCGCAGCACGCTTATCTATGGAGCCCATAGGATTTAAGCGTTGCGGTGCCTCGGCGCCCTGCGTTTCTGGAGGTTTAGAATATACAAACACATAAATCTCTTAGAGGGCACGTCTTTGGGGCTAATGTTGACTTTCAACGCTTGGCAAAAAAGGCAACCTCGCCTAACAAGCCCTTAAGGAATCCAGGCACTAACAATCCGTTGCGCAACGAGACGTAGGGTGGCAAACGAGATTTCTGGGAAAGAGGGGGGAAGTCCATTAACGAGAGACATGATTCCGATTGAGGTCCATGATGGTGTCGGCCGGGGGCACTGGAGCGTTTATTGGCGCATTTCACTCTTTGTATCGTTTAGTTTGGATTCGAAGTAGCCCTTCGGAAGCACATATTTGCGCTCATACTTGTCTGCCATCATGGCTGCAAGCTTTTCGAGATCCTTCTTGTACAGGGATATGTAAGAGGCAAGCACAGCTGCAATCACGTCTTCATCAGATATGGAGAGCCTTTCCTTGTATCTTTTCATGAGCCTGCCGGCCTCGGCCTGCTCAACTACCCCATAACCGCCGGGAATTCCGGTCATCATATTTAGATACCTAGGGTACAACATCCGCTCCAGAACATATCCAATCGTATCTAGGAGGTTACTCAGCGGGCCTGGGCCAGGCTCTTTCTCTTCATGTTTGTCATATTTTTTAGCGTAGGGCCATGCGATTTCAAGTGAAAGAAGCCCTTCGAAGACATTGAGAACGGGCTCCGCAAACTCCTTGCTGTCTATAAGTCCATACTCGTTGGAAGCGCTTATGAGTTTGTCTGCTTTCCTGTACCTTGCTGAGCCGTTACTCCTTTCGCTGAGCAACTGTTCAAAGCTTTGGAGCACTTCGCGTTTCAGGGCAGGGTCTAGGATGCACTCGTCCCCCTGCGTCTGGACCAGGCCGTTCTTTAGAGCCACCCTTGCGGCTGCCCGGTACCTAGGCTTTGGAAGAAACCCCACCTTATAGATAGTGTGCGGTATGTATGTTCGGTCTATGAGTGATGCAAAGGCCAGCCTGGCTGAAGCGTCCTGTATGCGCCCAAGCGTGCGCCGCTGCTCTTCTGTGCCAGTGCCAGGATGCCTATCCAAGTACGTGAGGGCGTTCCTTGCGATCCTTGCAGAGAGCCCGTAATAGTTGTGCGACTTGTGGACCTCTGCGAGATTGAACATCGTACCGGCCCGCTTTATTGCCCCTGCAGCTACACGTGAAGGTTTTGAACTGGTAGTCGGGGTACTGGCCTCGGCCCTTAGAGCTGTTTTTTCCGGTGCCGGAACAGCAACGCTCCCCTGTGGTTTGTTCTCTTGACGATATGCCATCATTTTATCAGTGATAATGCGTCTTTTCAGATAGATAAGCTTTGCCCAATGCCACGACGCATGTGCGATTGCACGTGTAATCGTCAGGCGCCGTTCTAAGCAGCAACCTTATATATGCAGTGCAGCATAACACCAAACCTATGCGGCCGGTGAAGACAAAGTGCAGTAGCGTCAGCGAGCGTGAGCTCTCGCTCCCCCATGCTGCAATGCGCGCGGTGAGATGCGAAGACGGCCGTGCGTTCATCAAGCCGGTTAAGCTCAGGCAGATGGCTCTGGCGTCTGTGGCGTACCTTGCGGTTGCGGGAAGCCATGCCAGGCGGGGGGAGGCATACAGGGATGTACGCCGCAATGCCGATGTGCCGGTGCGCGTGCTTTCTGCAGGGAAGAGACGAGGGCGTGCAGACTACGGTTCTTTGCATTGCGAGAGGAGCCGGGAAAGCCAAAGAAGCACTGTCGTTTATATGGTCAATGGAAAGGCTTCGTTTTCGCAGGCCGTTGAATTGAATGAGGATTGGCGCAGCAGAGAACAGCACATGCAGGTGGAGACCTGTGCGGCAATGCGTCCCCTTAAGCCCGGAGGCTTCAGGACAGCCGTAGGGTTCGTCACAATCGGAATCCTTTTGTACCTGTGGCTCAGCAAGAAGTGATGCAGGGCAATGCGGCGTCATGCCGCCTGCTTGTCGAAGAGCTTCTGCATCAGGGAGTCCTCGAAAAGCACGTAATTCAGCTTGTAAAGCGTATGAACCTCCCGGCCCGTGACCCTGGTGACACCGAGGTCCATCGCATTGAACATCGTCTGGAGCCTAGACAGCTGGTTTGACAGCGCGTCCGCGGCAGCCTTGTCGCTCACGCCCACGGCAGTGGTCTCGACGTACATTATGCTGTTGAGCGGAAGCTCTCCCGAGGAGATGCGGTCTATGCGGACCTGCATTATGTTCATCTTGCGCTGCAGCTCCTGGAGCGTCATCGCATTTGGGCTATCTCGCTGTGATTCCTTGGATATCTGGAACTCCAGAAACCCGCGCCTGCCCTCCAAATCTTCCCTGTATTTCTGTATGTCCTTTGGATTGGAGATGACGTTGAACTTGAACGGGAAGTCTACGTTCATGACTATGCGCTCCCACTTGCCAGGAGCGTCTGCCATCACCTGGTCGTCCTGCCCCACAATCGCTTCTTCCTGGAAAGTATACTTGAATATGTTTGCGGTGAGGTATCCTGTTGCATAGTAAAGCCCGTTCGAGTACCTCACAACCCTGTTCTGCTCCTTCGGAGCCGTGTCGCTCTTCGAGAGCAGCACGCTTATGCCGAGCATTTTGGTTATAGCTGGAAACAGCAGGAAGTCGGCGTAGTTGAGCACGAGTATGACTCCAAGGGAGGCAAACGACAGAAGCATTACGGGCGCTCCGAGCGCCCCGTAGTTCGATGCGCCGAGTATTAGCATGAATATCGATATTCCTGAGATTCCAAGATATATTATCGTCTGCTCGTCCATTCCGATTCACCGGCTATACGCCCTCCTCTACGCTCTTCTGGCGTATCATCTCGTTAACCGTCTCAACTGGAACCATCCGGTCGGGCTCTATGAAGTCGAGCACCTCGTCTCCACGCGCCACGTACGCAGACACTCCGAGTATGGCGCTTATCCCTGAGGCGACTTCCTCGGCCCGCTGGTATGCCAGCGTGGTGGCCTCCTCCTCTCCGGTCCCGAATGCGCTTACCATCGCGTAGGTTATGAGCGCCTCGGACTTCGAGATGCTGACGTTGTTCAGAAGGTTGTGCCACATGGTCACCTCGCCCTCGGCCCTCTCCCGGGCCTTGTCCATGCCCTGCTGCGTGGGAAGCGCCCTGAACTTAGCCTCGGCCTCGTCTAGCTTCTGGCGTATCTTCGCGATGTACTCGTCCTTGTTGACTATGTACATCTGCGACGATATCTTTATCGTGTTCTTTGTTACAGTAAGTATCCTGCTGAACAGCCTCGCCATGTCGAGGCGCTCCTCGGCAGACATCTCCGTGCCTGACCTGTATATCGGTATCGTGACAAAGGATGATGCGTAAATCCCATCCTCATCTCGGCGCACTATTGATGTGCCAGAGGGTGCGAGCGTGAACGGCTCTGTGGCGCTCAGGGTTATCTTGCCTTTTTTCATGTGGAGCGCGGGCACGTACAGGTAGGTGTAGTACTTGGTGGAGAAGGCGGTGATGGTGAGCAGCATGGACAAGAGCGCAATGAAGAATGCGAGCAGGGGATCGGAGAGGTTGAAGGTGACGACTGCGAGCATTATCGCGGTGCCTGCAAGCACCACGAACAGGAACATTTGCGTCTTTAGCGCCGTGTCAACACCGTATTGAATTGCAGGTATAGTTATATAGACTTTTTTTGCCCCTCAGATTATCTTGAGCTTGCCTGACATAGACGTCATGTTGCCCAGGAACTGCGCAATCTGCACTATCATGGCATAGGTCATCGCGAATATGAGCACCGGGTAAAACAGCACCGACATCCAGTATGCGCCGAGCCCCTGCTGCGCGAGGTTCATGGTCTGCGGAAGAGGCGACTGCGGGGTTGCTGCATTGAGCTGCACGCCCGCGCCACCTCCGTATGTTGTAAGCGACGACGTAAGCGAGAGGAGCTGCGACTGGAGGGAGGGGCTGGTGAAGTAGTATGCTACCGAGAAGAGAGTAGGCATTATTATGTAGGTGCCTATGGCTACCGCTATCATCATGCCCCCGAGGCCGCGGAGCGGGAGTATTGCCCTGAAGATTATGCCCGGGATCAGGAACACGGGTATAGCCGCGTACATGAATATTAGTATCATGTAGAACTCGCCGTAAAGCAGGCCCAGGGCATCGCTCTGCAGGTTTATGTACGTAAGCGCAGGGATGTAGAAGAAAATGTTCACCGCGTGCTCCAGTTCGTCGGCGATATCCTCGCTCGGGTTGCAGTTGGGGGTCGTGGTGCCGATTGTTGCTGCCTGCGAGTTGCCGAGAGTTCCGGTCTGTGGTGCATAGACCGATGGCGTGCCTGTGCCAGGCGCAGAGGACTGCGGCGGCGCCTGTATGCCCGCTGCGCCGTTCCCGTTTATCGGCAGCGACAGCGACGCGGTGCAGAATACGATGTGCGTCGTCATTATCTGCTTGTCTATAGTCGCAACGTTGAAGAGGGTATTGAGCATCGTTTGCGTATTGGTGATGGTATTGCTTATGTAGCTCAGCGAGCTGACATAGGGATTCGTGCCTATTATCAATGACGGAACAAGGCCGACCATTACTGCGGTGATGAACAGGAAGAACACGACTATTATCGCGGTGGCCATGGCCTCGTAATACTCGCCTACGGCGAAGTTCCTTATCTTCTGGTTGTTCAGCAGCTGCGCTGCCAGGGGCATTGCGTTGGC
>JAKAVL010000051.1 GCA_021817305.1 Microcaldota archaeon
CTGGGTTAATTTCATTTACTTCACTGCCATATGATATACCTGATTACAATTATAAATCCATGCCCTTCGCATTCATCCCACGATTGAAAATCGTGGGCTTTCTGCTATGACTTCTTGTAAAAGCAGTGATAATTGGTGCAATAATTACTTATACCTTTTTGCATGCGGCTGTGCTTTTCGGCTACTTGGCCTCTTTCTTGGGTATGATGCCAAGCTTGTTCTCGACCTCCTCCCTTGCGCGCTTGATCTCGGCCTCGATGCTTACTCCGGTGTTCTCAATGCCTATAACGGCTGCCATATGCTTCTTCCCTCCCTTGGATCTTGCTGCCATTCTTTCACCGCATTACAATAAGGCAGCAAGGTTTTTATGCACTACCCTTCAAGTCTATACGTTTGCATGGGACGCATGGGCGCGATATTGAGACTTACGCGCATAGAGCACAGCCTCATGCTCGTCATTGCCGTTTTTGCCGCGGAGCTCATATCGGGGGGCATTCCGCAGCCCATTGCCTTGGCTGCGAGTTTCGTCACCCCCATATTCATCAGCATGGCCTCCTTCGCCATAAACGACTACTTCGACGTAGGAGTCGACAGGGCAAACGGCAAGGAGGACAGGCCGCTGGTTTCCGGAGAGCTGCGCAAGTGCGACGCGCTTTACGTTACGTATGCTTCGCTGGCCATAGGCATGTTCGCGAGCCTTCTCATAAACACGTACGCGTTCTTTATAGCAGTCATATTCGGAGCGCTGGCGATGCTTTACAGCTACAGGCTTAAGGAGACCCTGCTGCTCGGCAACGCATACATAGCCTTCTCCATGGCGATACCCTTCATCTACGGGGATTTCGTAGTGTCTGAGCACTTGCTGTACAGCATAGCCCTAGTCAGCTTGATGATCTTCCTGAGCGGCATTGCACGCGAGGTGCACGGCACAGTCAGGGACTATGAGGGGGACAGGAGGCGCAGGGTTCTCTCACTGCCCAGGCTTATCGGGAAGCGCGGTGCGTCAGCAGTTGCAGCCGCGCTGTACGCCATAGCCATTGCAATTAGCGTTTATCTGTTCCTCGACATCGCGCCATTTGCGCACAACATTGCATATGCCCTTCCAGTAGCCCTTGTAGACCTCCTGCTCGCGTATGTTTCAGTGGGCTATCTCGTAAGGAAGTCTGCCTCGTTCTACAGGCTTGCGAGGAATCTGTCACTGGCTGCGATGGGCCTGGCCCTTGTCGCCATACTCATAGCGCCGCTTACGTATGCGCTTCTAGGCTGATTGCCTCCTGCCCCTGCGTGCAGCCTTTTTCTGCGCCCTCAGGAGCCACCATGTATTGACGAAGACGACCAGAGCCACGAACAGCACGGCTACAAGCAGCACTGCAATGTACTTGATTCCTGTGCTGAGCGAGTCGACCTCCTGCGTGAGCGACTTTATCTGCTCTGCCTGGTTGCTGACTAGGGCAAGAAGCTGTCCCGACGACGACGCGGAGAGTGCATTGGAAGATGTCCCGTTTTGAAGATGGCTGGAGATGTATGCATTCATGGTCGAGAGGCCTGACGCGAGAGTCACGAGGGAGTATGCCGATGCCACGTAGCCTTCGGACATGCTCGAGTTGCTCGCAAGGCCCGCCTGCTGCAGGTAGAACATGGCGGAATTGGAGAACTCGGTTGGCCATATGCCGTTGGTCGAGTTCTGCGCAAGACCCGCGATCTGAGCCTGCTCCGGGCCCGAGTAGTTCGATGGGCCAGGCCTGCCGAAAGCTCTTGCGTACGTCGCGGCGTACAGCGCGGCGGAGTACTCGCTCTGGTTGTAGCTAAGCATCGCCGCCTCGAGGTAAAGGCCCGGATACTGCGACGAGGCCTTTATCAGCTGCTGCGCGTCAGTCTTCATGCCCGCGGGCTCGTAGACCGGAGTTCCCCCAATGGCCGATGCGATTCCGTACATCTCATTTGCTGCTCCGCACCACGCCTGCGATTCCGCGATCATGCCTATCGCGCTTATTATGTCGTCTGTGCTCTGTGAATTGTTTATGGCCGTGATGGCGTTCTGAAGGTTCGCCAGCGCAAGCGACTGACGCAGTTCACCACCAGCGACGTATTCGTAGTTCGTGCTTGTCAGCTGCGGCGGAGACGTCAACATGCAGTAGTTGCTCACGTTTGATGCGAGGGACAGCGCAGAAGGCACCGTGAAAGAGCCCTCATGCGCAAGGGTATACGCTTCCGAGTACTCGACGAACGCCAGATCCGCTCCGGTGTAAAGATAGCCCTTCGAGGATATGCTCTCGTACTGCGCAAGATTCCCGAGGAGCTGCGATCTCGCCTGGCTGAAGTTCTGAGGTATTCCTTCAGTCGCATTGCGGACGAAGCCGAACGTGTAGTTCGCCAGCTGGGCGAAATAGCTGGAGTTGCAGTTGCCGCACTGCAGCGGCGCGGAGGCCAGGGATGAGAGATTGTAATGCTGGGTAAGGTTTATTCCGAGAGGTGAAGGAGTCAGGTGCTGCGGCACACCGGCGTAGGGCACGGCCTGCGAGAGGTTAGACACCTCGTGCAGCGGGATCCCATAGAGCTGCTGTGAGAGGTAATATAGGAAATCCTCGCTGCTTCCGTTCTGCACGGCAGGTACAAGCATGTAGTCCATTCCATTCTGCTTCGCTGCCTGTGCCTTGTCGGTAACACCGCCTATCTCGCCCACGGTTCCATTCCCGGTTATCGTCCCCGTGACAGTGAAATTGTTGTATATGCCTTCATTCTTGAACGCGTACGTTGCGAGAAGCGCGAGCGCAAGGCCGCCGCTCGGCCCCGATACGTTGACCGAATTTTCTATGTAATACGTGAAATTGTATTTCAGCGCGTTGATTCCCATGTAGGAGGACGCTGCCTGCACCGCATACTGCGCCGATTGTAGCGTGCTGCTGCCAACTGCCTGCGGTCCGAGCACGCTGACCGCGCCGTTGCCGGCCGTCAGGTTCAGTTGCATCGTGGTAAGCGCCCCCATGTCCTCGTTCTGCAGCACTGCTGGCGCGTGTATCTGCGTCGTGTAGGCGAACGAGGGGCCGAGAATCGCAGAGACAACCACAAATGTCATGAATAGTCGTTTTCTTGTTTCCATAGCCTAATTATAAACAGGAATCTTTAAAAACGCTCCGTAAAAATTCGCTTTATCGCTTTGCAGTTCCAGCGCATTGTTTATAAGCATGCAAGATGGATACTAATGTGTTTCAATGCCAGGCACAAGGAAACTGCAGGCTGCGCTCGAATACCTGAGCATGTACGGATGGGCCGTGCTCATCATCGCCGTAGCCATCGCCGCGTTGTTTGCGCTTGGCTTCTTCAATGCCAGCGGCTTCGTCGGACAGCAGTGCGCAATGTCAGGCGGCTTCTCCTGCCTCGCGTATTCCATGGCCCAGAACGGCATGCTCACCATCGGCATATCGCAATCGACGATATCCCCGATAGATGTCAACGGCGTCGGATGCTACGTCAACTCAAACGAGATGAATATTGCTGCGCCGTACAATCCCCCGACAAACGAGATACACCTGCAGATAGGCAGCAATTACACATTCAACGCGCAGTGCTACGATTCGGCGAATGTTCCCTTCAGCGGCGCGATTGGCAGCGTATACACGGGATTTCTGGCGGTGTCTTACATTAACTCGGTCAAGGGCTACCACGAGCTTTCGACGGGCACGATAGTGGTACGGATATCCAATTGACCAATGAGGCAATGCAATGTTCATCTACCCGAAAATCTACAGGAAGCTGAAGCGCGGGCCTCAGGTCATACTGCCCAAGGACATAGGCATAATAATAGCCTATTCCGGAATTGGCAAGGACAGCGTGTGCGTTGATGCAGGCACAGGAAGCGGCTGGCTGGCCGTGAGTCTTGCGCGGATATGCAGGAAGGTGTACAGCTACGACATCAGGAAGGAGTTTACCGACATAGCGAAGAAGAACAGGAGCATGCTCGGGCTCGACAACCTTGTCCTCAAGACGGGAAGCGTCATACGGGACATAGGCAGAAGGAATGCGGACCTCTTCACGCTCGACATGCCGAGCGCGGAGCGCGCGCTGGGAACGGTCAAGAAATCGCTGCGCGAGGACGGCGTCGTGGCGGCGTACCTGCCGCACGCGGAGCAGCTGAACAGGTTTGTTGAAAGACTGCAGAAGCTGGGATTCTACGACGTGTATGCGGTAGAGGTCATAGTGAGGGACATTCTCGCGAGGAAGGAGGGAACAAGGCCGAGCAACAGCGGGCTGTGGCACACTGCATACCTCGCATTTGCGAGAAAGGGCGTCGCTTCCAGAAAAACCGGCGGCAAGGCACGCGGATAGCCGCAAAGGTTTATATTGATTCATTGGCATAAACATACAAGTGCTTGCAGGATATCTCATGTGGTGGAAACATGTCTGGAGAAATGGAGAACTCGGCAGTAGAAGCAAGGCAGGGGGTTGGGGAGAACGTTGTGCTTGTGGGCAAGAAGCCTGCGATGAACTACGTACTTGCGGTTGTGACACAATTCAATGGCGGGGCGAGGAGCGTCAAGGTCAGGGCCAGGGGCAATGCCATATCGAGAGCCGTTGATGTCGCGGAGATAGCGCGCCACAGGTTCGTGACCGATGCGAAGGTCGGCCTGATAGAGATAAACTCAGAGGAGCTCTCGAACGAGGACGGCACCAGGTCCAAGGTAAGCTCCATAGAGATAACGCTGGACAAGTAGCCATTGCGGATTTTTCTTTTGTGGCTTGTGCACGTAGTCACGTATTATATGCCTTTTTGTTGTATTAATCGCAGGAGGTGTAGTGTTGGGCAACAGGTATAGGGGCCATTACGTCTCGGAGCTCGGAAAGGGACTCGCGGGGAAGGAGGTCAGGGTAGCCGGCTGGGTGCACGAAGTTCGCGACATAGGCAACATAGTGTTCCTGCTCCTGAGGGACCATACCGGGATAATACAGGTGACCGCCAAAAGGGGCAATACCGATGAGGCGATCATGGCGGCGATGTCGCTCCCTAAGGAAAGCGTTGTCTCGATACTCGGCATCGTGACAGAGAATGCGCAGGCCAGGAAGGGCATCGAGATTGTACCGAAGTCGATAACCAACCTGAACCCGCTCACTGCCGCAATACCCTTCGAAGTGACCGGGAAGGTGCCTGCAGAGCTTGACGTCAGGCTCAATTTCAGGTACGTGGACCTGCGCAGGCTGAGCTCTACTGCCATATTCAACATAGAGTCCACCATACTCAACAGCTTCAGGGCCGTTCTCCTCAAGGGGGGCTTCTCCGAGATAAGGACCCCGTCCCTTGTGAAGGAGGCGACAGAGGGCGGCGCCGACGTTTTCAGGGTGGATTATTTCGGCGATGATGCTTACCTTGCACAGTCGCCGCAGCTGTACAAGCAGCTTGCGGTAATAGGCGGCTTCGACAGGGTATTCATGGTAGTTCCCGTCTTCAGGGCCGAAAAGCACAACACGACGTACCACCTCAACGAGATAACGCAGATGGACGTTGAGATGGGATTCGCGGATCATGTTGACGCGATAGGGGCCCTCAAGAAAACAGTTTCAGGCATAATGAAGGGCGTTGCGAAGAACAATGCCGGCGACATTGAGACTCTGGGCATCAAGCTGCCGGAGGGCCGGATAAAGGAGGTCACGTATAAGGAGGCGCTTCGCAGGCTCGGCTCTGCCGGAAGGCACAAGGAGTTCGGCGAGGACTTCACGCGCGAGGACGAGATGGAGCTCTCGAAGCTGTACGGCGACCTGCTCGTTGTGACCGAGTATCCCACGCAGATACGCGCGTTCTACACAATGCCCAGTGCCAAGGACCCTGAGATCTCCAACAGCTTCGACTTCATATACAAGGGCACAGAGATATGCAGCGGGGCGCAGCGCATACACATGCCGGACATGCTCATCGATGCGCTGAAGAAAAGGGGCGACGATCCCAAGTCGTTCGAGTTCTACATAAACGCATTCAGGAACGGCGCACCTCCACACGCGGGCTGGTCCATCGGTCTGGAGCGCCTTGCTATGAAGATGGTGAACGCCGACAACATACGAGAAGCCGCGATGTTCCCAAGGGATAGGACACGACTGACACCGTGATCCCATGGTAGAGATAGAATCCGTTAGAATCAACAAGAAGGAGGACGAGCAGGTAGTGATCGGCCACGCCGGCTTCATAAAGACCGCGGAGGATCTTTATGAGGCGATGGTCACCTCGGTTCCTGGCATAAAGTTCGGCATAGCGTTCTCGGAAGCGAGCGGGTCTTGTCTAATACGCAGCGAGGGCAACGATGACGTGCTGATAAGGTCGGCGGAGGACAACTCTAAGAGGGTGGGTGCCGGCCACTCATTCGTCATAATCTTCAAGTCAGCATTCCCGATAAACATAATGAACCAGTTGAAGCAGGTCAATGAAGTGGCGAGGATATTCTGCGCCACTGCGAATCCTGTCGAGGTTCTTGTCGCGCGGACAGAAGGCGGGCGCGCCATAATCGGCGTGGTTGATGGGCTGCCCCCAAATGGGGTAGAGGGCAAGGGAGACAAGGAAAAGAGGCACAAGTTCCTGCGCGACATTGGGTACAAGAAGTGAGCGCATGGCCTTCGTGCTGCTCGAAAAAGGCAAGGCGCGCAGCGCATTTGAGAAACTTTATAAGGAGTATCCAGATGCGAAATACTACCTTAACTTCGAAAACCCCGTGCAGCTGCTTGTAGCGGCCATACTCTCGGCACAGACCAAGGACGAGGTAGTCAATGCGACAACTCCGAGGCTCTTCGATAGGTTCCGCACGGCGAAGGACTATGCAAGTGCAAGCATTGACGAGCTAGTGAAGTACACCGGAAGGGTAAGCTTCGCAGGGAACAAGTCCAGGAACATAATAGAAACGTGCAATGCTCTCGTAGAGAAGTACGACGGCAAGGTCCCGAAAACCATTGACGAGCTTGTAGCGCTGCCTGGGGTCGGGAGGAAAACGGCGAACACCATACTGACGAACGCCTACGGCATAGTGAAGGGCATACCTGTCGACACGTGGGTGATAAAGCTGACTCACAGGATTGGGATTACCGACGGGAGGGATTCAGAAGGCATAGAGGAGGACCTGATGACGCTGCTCGACAAAAAGTACTGGCATAACGCCGCATATGTATTCAAGGCCCATGGAAGGAGGATATGCCAGTCGAAGGTGCCGATATGCAGCAGGTGCGTATTGAAGGACATGTGTCCGAAGAACGACGTAAAAAAGAGCGCGTAGCATGAAGGTAATCGCGGATTTGCAGGTGCATTCGAAGTATGCGAGGGCTACGTCGAAGGACCTGAGCCTCGAGAATCTTGAGAAATATGGGAGGATGAAGGGCCTTGGATTGATCGGGACAGGGGATTTCCAGCATCCGGAGCACAACAAGGAGATAAAGGCGCAGCTTAAGGAAAACGGCAAGGGCATACTCTACTCGAAGACAGGCTTCCCGTTTCTCTGGCAGACCGAGGTGAGCCTCATGTTCAGCCAAAATGGAAAGAGAAGGGCAGTGCACCTTCTTGTCTATGCGCCGAACGGCGCAGCAGCCGACAGGATAACCAAGTACCTCGGAAGCAAGGGCAGGCTCGACTACGACGGAAGGCCGATCTTCGGGATAACGTGCCGTGACTTCGTTAGGGATGTAACAGCCATAGACGAGGGCGTAGAAGTAATAAGCGCGCATTGCATGACTCCCTGGTTCGGAATCTTCGGCAGCGACTCCGGCTTCGATTCCCTCAAGGAATGCTTCGGCGACCAGATTGACAAGATACATGCGGTAGAGTCGGGGATGTCTGCCGACCCGTCGATGCTCTGGAGGCTCAGGGAGGACGTCAATATCGTCAGTTTCTCCGATGCGCACTCGTTCTGGCCATGGAGGATCGGAAGGGAAGCGACCATATTCGATGTGACGGGACTGAGTTACGATAACATCATGAATGCGGTTAGGACGGGGAGGGGGCTTGTCGGCACCATAGAAACTTATCCGGAGTATGGCAAGTACCACTATGACGGCCACAGGAACTGCAAGTTCTCATGTTCTCCGGAGGAAACCAGAAGGCTGAAGGGCATATGTCCCGTTTGCAAAAAACCGATGACAATAGGAGTTGAATACAGGATAGAGCAGCTTGCAAAGGAAAAAAAGGGATTTGAGCCACCTGGAGCAAAACAATTCTACAAGCTTCTGCCGCTGCACGAGCTGATCGCATTCTCTATCAAGTCTACGCTTTCGAGCAAGAAGACCTGGACGCTGTACAATGACATGATTGAAAAGTTCGGCGATGAGTTCGAGATACTGCTTAAGACAGGCGGTTCTGAATTTGAAAAGGCGGGCATCGACAGGGGATTGATTGACCTCATAATGCTCAGCAGGTCAGGTGAGCTGCGCATAAAGCCCGGATACGACGGAGAATATGGCGTGATAGAGGTTTCTGAGTCGGGAAGGAAGGCCGATGCGGAGAAGGAAGGAGGGCAGCGCAGTCTGTTCTGAGCGCATGCAGGCTCCTATCGTATGTCCTTATAAATTAATGCCCTTGATATAATATAGGAATGATACCATGAAGGGAAAAGTGAAGATGTTCAATGCCGCACGCGGCTTTGGATTCATAACAGGAGAAGACGGAAAGGATGTGTACGTGCACGTATCGTCAGTTGAGGGAGGAGCGGCACTTGCCGTAGGAGACAACGTCGAATATGAAGTAGAGCAGGGAGAGAAGGGTCCAAAGGCAAAGAACGTAAAGAAGGCCTGAGTGCTATATCCCAGCGCAAACATGCGGGTCAGCGGAGCCTTTGCCTGCAGCCCGCATGTTGCAACTGCGGGCGGCGCTTGCAGTCCTGGCTCGTGTGTATACAAGGTTCTGCCACGGGCGCCGCTATTTTGGTATAGCTATGCTTCCGGGTTCTGAGAATCCCCCAGTAATGCTTGAGACTATTTCATTGCCTGGAGTATACACGACTATGACGTTGTTCGAGCCGGGATTTGTCACGTAGGCATATGGCCCGGTTATCGTGGTCGTCGCTGTAGACGTAGACGTGCTTGTCGCAGTGGAGGAGTCGTGGTTGTTGTTGCTGTGCTCGCGATTATTGGGGTCGCGTACGCGTTTGCTATGCCGGATGCGTTGGTTGGAGTGCTGGACATTTCAGTGCATGATGCATCCTTGCATCCCATGTAGCTCAGGTAGAACCTCGGCGAGAGCTGCATTCCTGGACTGATGATGTACCCGGTCAGGATTGCACTGCATTCCGCCGAGTCTCCGGCCTTGAGAACGGACGTGTCGCATGTACCAGAGGAGAACGGGCTTGTCGCAGTGAGCGCTACGTAAAATGCCGTGCTGCTGGGCAGGTAGATCGACTGGCCCAGGTTGTTTGTGAAGACGATGCTGACGTTGGTTTCTACTGAATTGCTGCTGACAAGCATCTGGTAGCAGTTTATTTCAGGGGTTATGTAGCAGTACGAGGGGCTGTTTGATGACTGGCTCAGGGGAAGCGATATAAAGTACACGGTGATTATGGCAAGAACCAAAATCAGCAGTGCGGAGGAGTACTGCTCGACAAACTCCACTGCGGACTGGGTTCTTGAGCGTGCCATTGCATCGGTACAACTACGGCGCACATGTTTTATATCCGCTGCCAGTTTGGCTGCGCCACTCAGGCAGCGTCCCTTCTCGCCAGCTTCTTCTTCACGTGTTTCAGTGCAGAGAACGTGTCCCTTTCCATTTCCTCAAGGCGCATGCGCACGTATTTTGACTGCTGGGCCATCTGGGGTATGACGCGGTAATCGAGAGCGTTGACCCTGCGCTTCGTCTTGTCTATCTCGGTGACGAGGCGCTTGAGCCCCTGCTCCATCTGCGCGACTTCTATTATCGAGTCGGTGGCCCTTGAGAACGAGTCGTTTATGTCGTCCACGGCAAGGCTCGACGGCAGAAGCGCAAGCTGCAATGCCCGCTCGCTTCCCGACTTCTTAATCTCGGGTATGCGAACGCCCATTATGTTCTTTATGCTTATGCTTATGGGCTCCGCTTCCTTCATGTGCAGCGCGACGTCCTCGAGCTCGAAGTTTCCCACGTAGGTCGAGGCTATGGTGAGGACCTTGTAGGACTGCATTATCAGGCCGTTGAGAGCCGATCTGCTCTCCTTGGAGCTTTTGAGAAGCCCGAGGAACTCGATTATTAGGACTTCCTGCTTCCTCTTGAGTATGCCATGGCCCTTCCTCGCCACGGCTATGCGCCTCTTGAGGTTTATCAGGTTCATCCTTGTCGGGTTGAGCTTGGCCATCACTTCGCCTTCTCCGGTTTCTTGCCCTTTCCGTAATATTTCTCGATGAACTCCCTCTTGACCCTTGTCAGCTCTGTCTCGGGGACCTCTGAGAGAAGCTCCCAGCCTATGCTGAGGGTCTCCTCGATGCTCCTGCGCTCGTGGAATCCCTGTCGCAGGAACTTGTTCTCGAAGTCCTCGCCGAACTTGAGGTACCTTCTATCTGACTCGCTCAACGCCTCTGCGCCCACTATGGCGCTGAGGTTCTTCGCGTCCTGTGCCTTGGCGTATAGGCCGTACAGCTGGTCGGACACGCCGCGGTGATCCGCGCGCGTCTTTCCCTCCCCGATGCCGTTGCCCATCAGCCTCGACAGTGAGCCGAGCGGCTGAATCGGCGGGTAGATGTCCTTGTTGACCAGCTCCCTGCTCAGGAATATCTGGCCCTCGGTTATGTACCCCGTCAGGTCTGGTATCGGGTGCGTCACGTCGTCGCTGGGCATTGTGACCACGTTGAGCTGCGTTATGCTGCCCTTCTTGCCCTTGATTATGCCTGCGCGCTCGTATATGCTCGCGAGGTCCGTATACATGTATCCGGGATAGCCCCTCCTTCCAGGCACCTCTTCCCTAGCGCTCGATAGTTCGCGCAGCGCCTCGGCGTAGTTCGTCATGTCGTTGAGTATGACCAGCACGTGCATCCCCTTTTCGTATGCGAGGAACTCCGCAGTAGTCAGGGCCAGCCTCGGCGTTATGATGCGCTCTATGCTCGGGTCATCTGCGAGGTTGATGAATGCGACTGCGCGCTTCAGTGCTCCGGTCTTCCTGAACTCGTTGGTAAAGTACGTATAGTCGTCGTAGGTTATGCCGATGCCGGCGAACACCACGGCAAAGGCCTCGTTCGAGCCCTTTACGTTCGCCTGCCTGGTTATCTGCGCCACGAGCTGGTTGTGCGGAAGTCCTGAAGACGAGAATATGGGCAGCTTCTGCCCCCTAACGAGCGTGTCAAGGCCGTCTATTGAGGATATTCCCGTCTCTATGAAGTCGCTTGGATACTGCCTCGCCACCGGGTTTATGGGAGCGCCGTTTATGTCCCGCTTTTCCTCGGATGCTATGCTTGCGCCGCCGTCCCGGGGCCTGCCCTGCCCGTCGAATACCCTGCCGAGCATGTCCTCGCTGACCCCCACCCTGAAGGTCTCGCCGAGGAAGCTGACCGACGTCTTGTTGACGTTTATCCCCTCGGTAGGACCAAAGACCTGCACGACGGCGTTTGTCGTGCTCGTGTCAAGCACCTGTCCGAGCCTCTCCTCCCCGCTCGGCAGCCTTATGCGCACTATCTCGTTGTACTGTGCGTTTCCCACCTTGCCAACTACGACAAGCGGGCCTGCAACATTCTCTATCGTCTTGTATTCTATGTCAAATCTCATCATATCACCTGGCCTTTGCCTCCTCTGTCTGTGCGCCTGACGAGTATGCCTTGAGCGCAGCGGCGAATTCCGAGTCTATCTCGTGCGCCAGCTTCTCGCCGGTTTTTGCCACTGCGTCCTCTTCGACCTCCTTCATCCTAGATATCCCGCTCAGAACCTTCATCTTTGATATCATGTCGACCGGCATTCCCCTCGCGATGCCCTCCTCGGCACGCTTCCTGAAGTGGAGTATTGTAGACAGCATGAACGCCTGCTTCTTTATGCTTGTGTAAGCGTCGGCCTTGTCGAATGCGCTCTGCCTCAGGAAGTCCTCGCGCAGGATCCTGCCTATTTCTAGGACTACGCGCTCGATGTCTGGCAGTGCCTCGGCACCGACGAGCTGGACGATGTCCTTGAGCTCCGCCTCCTTCTGCAGTATCTTCATGACCTCGTTCCTGTTGCTTATGAAGTCCTCGCCTATGTTCTTTATGTACCATTCTTCCAGATCAGGCACGTACAGCGAGTAGCTCGTAAGCCAGTTTATCGAGGGAAAGTGCCTTGATGAGGCAAGTGCGGCGTCTAGCGACCAGAAGGTCTTGACGACGCGCAGGGTTCCCTGCGACACGGGTTCCGAGAGGTCTCCGCCTGGCGGGGACACCGCGCCGACTATTGTGACAGAGCCCGTGCGCCCGCCGAAAGACTCGATCTTTCCGCCGCGTTCGTAGTACTCCGCAAGCCTCTTGGGCAGATATGCCGGATAGCCCTCCTCTCCGGGCATCTCCTCCAGCCTTGCCGATATTTCGCGCATGGCCTCCGCCCACCTTGATGTAGAGTCGGCCATGATTGAAACGTTGTAGCCCATGTCGCGGAAGTATTCCGCTATCGTTATCCCCGTGTATATGCTGGCTTCTCGCGCCGCCACGGGCATGTTAGACGTGTTGGCTATGAGCACCGTGCGCTCCATGAGCGGCTTTCCTGTCTTCGGATCCTCGAGGTGCGGGAACTCGACGAGTATCTCGGTCATCTCGTTTCCGCGCTCTCCGCACCCTATGTAAACCACTATGTCGCTGTCGGAATACTTCGCAAGCTGGTGCGACACGACTGTCTTGCCGGCACCGAAAGGCCCAGGCACGGCCGCGCTTCCGCCCTTTGCGACAGGGAACAGGGTGTCTATGATTCTTTGTCCTGTGACAAGGAGCTCCTCCGCACGGAACTTCCTCTTGAAAGGCGAAGGAGTGCGCACCGACCTCTTCTGCATCATCGCTATCGGGTATTTCTTGCCCTTGTGCTCGGCCTCGGCTATCTTCTCCTCTATGGTGAAGCTGCCTGACTTTATCATGGTGAGCTTTCCCTCGACCCCTTTGGGCACCATTATGTAGTGCTTGAGGGTGTCTGTCTCCTGGACATGGCCCAGTATCGTGCCATGGTGCACCATCGAACCCTTCTTTATGCCGGCTTCAGGCACGAACTTCCACTTCTTCTTCCTGTCAAGGGCATTCGCGACTATTCCCCGCCCTATGAAGGAGCCGCTCTTCTTCTCTATGGATTCCAGAGGTCGCTGTATTCCGTCGTATATCATGCCGAGAAGGCCCGGACCGAGCTCCACGGACAGCGGAGCGTCGGTGGACACCACAGGCTCCCCGGGCTTTATCCCCGTAGTGTCTTCGTACACCTGTACCACTGCGCGTTCCTTGCGAAGCTGGATTATCTCGCCTATCAGCCCTGCCTCGCCTACCTTCACAACGTCGTACATCTTGCTGCCGGTCATGCCCTCTGCTATGACGAGAGGGCCCGATATCCTTTCAATGCTTCCCATATGATCACTTTGCAATTATCATCATTAGTTCTTGGCCTGCATAATGTCTATTCCGAGCGCCCTGCGAATCATTATGCGCAGCGTGTCCTCCTCTGTGAAGGATTCTCCCTGCTCCGGAACCTCCACTATCAATGGCAGGATGCCGGTGCTTATGGCCTCGCCAAGCTTCCTGTCGCGCACCTGCTTCCTTACGCTGGATGTTATCACTATTATGCCTATGTCATGCCGGGCTAGAAGCTCCTTCAGCCTTGGCTCTATTTCTTCTGTTTCCTTGGCAACATATGATTCGGTTATACCTGACATCTTGAAGCCAAGGCTCAGCTGCGCGTTGCCGATGTACGCCATCTTGAACTCGCCGCTCACTCGCTCCATGTTATCAGCTTTGAAGTCTCCTCCTTGCTAAGGCCGTACAGCCTGCTGTTGATTATTATCCTAAGCGTGAAAATCTCTATCTCCTTCATGTACGCATAGGCGAGCATCGCGCCGAAGGAGAGCATGCTGTGGTTGAGCATGCGCTTGCTCTGCACGAATATGTTGTTCCTCAGGCTTATCTCGAACTGCAGCAGCTGCCTTGAGTTACCGGATTTGTACGAGTCCGCCGCGCCCTTGAGGTCGTACTGCTTGAACTGTGCGACCATGGTCTCGATGTCCTTGGAGTTGTTGTATGTGCTCTCGAGCTCGTTGTAGGGAATGCCGCCCTGCGTTATTATGCCGTTGGCTATGTCGCTGAATTTCGCGCCTATGCGCTTGCCCTTTATCATGAGCAGCATGTTCTTAAGGTCTATGTCCATCTTGATTATCCGGGCAGAGCTGTTGTCAACGGTCCTCAGGCCTATGATGACGCCGCCCAGCATCTTGTAGTACTGCCTGTCTATCGCCGATATTGCGTCTGCGGAGTTCCGCGCCTTCTTGTACTCCTCAAGCGCCTCCTTCAGTATGTCGCGGTACGGTGAGTTGAGCATGAACTTGTTAAGCATGCCCTCTATGGATTCCTCGCGCATTATCTCCTTGACGGCCTGAGCGTCGTACATGCCGTAATCGATTATGTATCGCGCTATGCTCTCGTACGGCTGCTTCCTGTCCTTGGCCTCTATGCTTATCTTCACGTTGTAGAGGTCCCATTTTCCGGCGATTGCGCGCATAAGCTTCCTCTCCGTCGAAGGCGATATCTGCACCAGCTTCGCCACGCCCTTTGCGAGGTTCTTGCTCAGCGCGAAGTCTATGTGCTCGTTCTTTATGCCTATCCCGCCGTACTCCTCCAGCTCGGCCTTGTAGTCCCCTTGGAATAGCATGCTTATTATGGTGCTTATGTCCTTCGCCTCCATTATGTCCTGCAGCTCCTTCCTGCCGAGGAGCCTGCTCTCCATGGCCTTGACCCTGGCGCTAGAGTAGCCGTAGTGCCTCGCTGCAGATGAACCGGCAAGCAAGCTATCTACCTCGTCCCCTCTTCCCGCGCTTTCGCACTGGCTTTGCGGGCACCTTGGATTTTGCCCTCCTTGGCCTTCCCTCGCTGCGCTTTCCGGGCCCATGTCCCTTGAAGAGCTCCGCGGATACGAGGCCCCTTGCCGCGTCGGCCTCGTGTCGCACTATGCTGTCGACGGTGGCGTCCAGGGACAGTGAGCCGTCGCTGCTGGACAGCACGAAGCCGTCGGCGCTCCCCTGCTCCATGGAATAGCCCCTGCCCTTGAGGAGCGCTGCGCTCCTCCTGTCTGCGGCGATTTTCGGCATGCCGCTGTTGAGCCTCTTGAACTGCTTCACGCTGCTCTCGAGTATGGCGGCCATGCGGTTCTTGACGAGCTCGCGCCTTGCGATGTCAAGTACGCCTTGAAGCTCGCGCTCCGTGGCAGAGCCCCTCGCCTCGAGGAGTAGCGCATTGGCCTCTATCTCCGCTCCCGCCTTGGCCTCCGCGGCTATGCGCGCGGCCTCGGCAGAGGCGTCGGACTTGCCCTGCTCCAGTATGGAGCGGGCCTTCTCCCGCGCTTCGCCGATGATAGAGTCCTCGGCATCCTTTGCCTCCTTGTCGATGGCTGCGGCTCTGGCCCTTGCGTCCTCGAGAATCTTCCGTGTTATGGATTCCAGGGACATGGCAACACTATATTAAGCCGGCCTGCAGCATTACGAGTATCGCTATGACGAAGCCGAAGATAAGCAGCGTCTCGGGTATGACGAAGAACAGCAGCACTATTCCGAGGTTCTCCTTCTTTTCCGCTATGAGGCCTAGGCCCGCGCTTCCTATTCCAGACTGCGCCACTCCCGTTCCTATCGCTCCTCCCGCTATCGCAACACCTGCGCCTATAGCTGCTATTGCAGCATTCATGTCTATTGCCATAAATTCACCGATTCATTATGAGTTTGTATTCTATTCTTTGGTGTGCACCCTTTTATAGCCGAATGGTCTGAAGGGTATGCCGTTGCCCAGGTAGAACTTCGAGAAGAACTCAACGAAGTTCAGCCTGACGCCCTGCACTATGCCTTCGAATATCGAAAGTATCATGTTCAGGAAGTGCAGCAGCACGAAGATCACTCCGAACAGTATGAACATGGGTATGCCGTTTGCGAGGCTTGGAGTGAAGGCCATGTCTATCAGGAAGGCTATTATGACGCTTCCAAGGCCGAAGCCCATGAGCCTTGCGTAGCTCAGAGGGTGCGTTATCAGGTTGGTTATCTCCGTGGCTTCCGAGCCGCTCAGCACGCCAGTGAGAAGCAGCGAGACCACCGCTATCGCCCCCGATATCTCTGCTATGAGTGCGTTGAATGCGCCGAAGAATGCGCCTGCGACTGCGATTGTGCCGAATGCCACCACCAGTATGGAAGTGAATCTTGCGACTGCAATCTTCTTGTGGCCGTGGCCGTAGCTGTTCACTATGCCTATCACGAGGCCGAGTATGACCTGCGCGACGCCGAAGAGCACTGTTATCGCTATGAGCTCCGGCGTATTCTGCAGCCAGTCGAAGTGGAACGGAGGCACGTACCCGAGCTGGAAGCCGAAGTACTGATTCGACAGCACACCGAAGGCCATCGCTGCGAAAGAGTTGAGTTGCCAGACCTTAGCCGCATTGTACATGAGCCCGTCCGGATCTGTGCGCCTTGTTATAAGGGTTGCGAGTATGAGCGACGCTATGCCATAGCCAACGTCGGTCACCATGAGCCCATAGAATATGGGAAAAGATATTATGAATATCCATGTGGGATCTATCTCGTCGCTCCTCTGCAATGAATAGAAGCCAACGAGATAATCGAACGGGCGGAGGAACTTGGGCCTTCTCGTGTGCGTCGGCGCAAGCTCGTCAGTGTGCAACTCTTCTAGGTACGCCCTTCCATTGGTCACGCTTGAAAGCTTCTGCAAGACCATGTCCACGTGCCTCTTCTGCACCCAGCCCTCTATTATGAATGTGCTCTCCGTCCTCTTGAACATCGAGCTGGCCTCGGCCCTTGCTAGCTCTATCTCAAGCATCTCGCGCATGCAGAAGAGCCGCGAGTAATGCTTCCTGCTCAGCGCGGCAAGCCTTTCTGCGATCTGACGCAGCCTGGTGGCATCGTCCTTCCTCCTTGCCGACATGGAGCGCATGACGTCGGCGCATGTGCCAGTGAGGTATTTGGCCGTCAAGTCGAGCTCGTTGGCCTTTACGCCCTTCATGAGCTCGTCAACAGCAACTGATTTGGAGTGCACCACAAGAATCGCGAACTTCTTGCCGGACCTTGAGGCTTTTACCTCAATGCCATTGGCCTTATGCCCCTTGGCTGCGCGGATGAACTGCTGTGCCCCCTTTTTGTCTGTCTCGAATGCGGAGTATGCGACGTAGTCGCTCGCCATCCTGCTGAAGTTTATCCCGGAGCCGGAGAAAAGCTGCGCGACGCGCTCTGCATAGCCCACTGCCTTCAGGTCGTCGTTGAGCGATTTCCGCTCATTGCCCAGTGAATAAGTCTCGTCTATTGCGGCGTATGCCCTTGCCTCCCTGGCTAGTGCGGCGGCGCCCCTGTGGCCCTCCTTGGCTACCGGCTGCCGCGCAAGCAGCTGCAGGGCCCCGCTCACCCTTATCAACGCATCGGAGAGGTCTGCCGCATTATCCGCGGGCCTGTCGTCGCCCAGGTTCAGCGAGCTCTTGCGCAGGTCTATCGCGCCGATGGCGTGAAGCGCCGCCACTACAGCCGCCTTGCTGGCATCAATCGAGATTACCCTTATCTTCGCCATGGGCTCTGTGCGCAGCATGTCCTCAGCTTTTCTTTAACCCCTTTCCCTGATTATCTTATTTACAATATTATCGGCTATCCTTTCCGCAGCGGCCTTGCTGAGAGTGCTCTTCCTAAGCTTTGCGGCCTCCGACTCCGCAGACGATACTATCCTCTTCCTTTCGGATTCCGCGCCCTTTACGGCCTTCGATGCGGAATCGATCCGCTCGGCCTTCACCCTTTCCTCTGCCTCCTGTATGATGAGCAGCGCCCCCTCCTCGGCCTTTCTGATCCTCTCGGCCTTTCTTTTCTCTGAATTCTCTGCCATTTCCTTCGCGCGGGCCTCTGCGTCCTGCACGTTCGCTATAGAATTGCCATTGTCCATAGAAACTCAACCAATACTCAGACTTATAAAAAACCGATTTATTATGTCAGAGTATGTTTATAAGCTTTTGCTGGAAAATCGTGCATTACTGCGGGGTCTTCCCGCGCCCTTCCCTGCGCATCGACTTTATAATAAGTGCAGTATATAGTCGTGCAGTCCCGTCGTCTACGTTCAAGTACTCGACATCGGTGTTATCCGGGCCTTCTTCCTTGAGGCTGCAGTAATGCTTCTTCTCCGTGGCATCCAGATACGCCTGCGTGCCGCTTCGTGCATTTGCGTGCCGCGCACATGCAGCTCTTCGATGCTTTTTTCCCTCATTGTCTCTTCGTCATCTCCATCAAGACCCTTCTCCTGCATTGCGTGCGGTTTGTGGATTTCTGAATAATGTGATTTTTCTGCGGAAAGCGCCGCGGGTGCCTGGAGGTGAATGCTGGTTCCGGAAGCTGGAAAACCGCAGCTAAAGGAAAATTATAAGGATAGCGTTTAGAGGGTGGGGAAGATAAATAGATTACTCTAAACGCATAGGAGGTTTTTGCGCATATAAGAATATAAAGATATCAGTCTGACTCTTTTACTTAGGTATAGGAATTCCGCTTCTGTCATATCCCGAAATAATGTCCTCACGACAAAGGAATTAGAGTTTGTAAGGGATATACAAGTCATGAGGACTTTAACCAATAGGGGGATGAGATGGGGCATTCGAGAACTGAGGGAAAAAGAT
>JAKAVL010000009.1 GCA_021817305.1 Microcaldota archaeon
ATCTTTTTCCCTCAGTTCTCGAATGCCCCATCTCATCCCCCTATTGGTTAAAGTCCTCATGACTTGTATATCCCTTACAAACTCTAATTCCTTTGTCGTGAGGACATTATTTCGGGATATGACAGAACTTGTAGGTTTTTGTTAGGTTTTCATGGGAAGGGCAGGTCTCACTTATCCGCGCGCTTGCGCCCAGAGAAAAAAGCGTGGTAGAACAGTATAGCGGCCATCGTCTTCAGGTCAATTATCTCGTTTGACATCAACATGGAGAGGGCACTCTTCATGCTCACCCTTTTTATTGTTATGCGCTCGCTCTCTTCCAATTGCTTTGTGCCATGCCTTAGGCCGGTTGCCAGGAATATTGACATCAGTTGCCTTTTTCCTGCAGGAGACTCGTATATAGTGTAAAGCATCTTTACACGGGATGCCCTGTATCCCGTTTCTTCCTCCAATTCCCTCCTTGCGGCAGCGGCCGGGCTTTCGCCTTTGTCTATATGTCCGCCGGGTATCTCATAGACCCAGCGCCTTATCGCGCTTCGATACTGCCTCTCGAGAAGTATGTCCCCGTTTTCGAATACTGGCAGCACGGAGGCAACAGGATCGGCGACAGTAATCGCGTGCGTGTACGACCCGCCGCCTTTCGTGTGTACCTTTTCCACGACTATTCTTGAGAACTTTCCCTTGTATATGGTCTCCATCGCCATCTACTTCTTGTTCTTGACGTGCTCCTCCCCGTCGAGGAATATCTCGGTTGAGAGCTTGTGCCTGGACACGCTGTGGAGTATTACGCGCCCGCTTCCGCTGAACTTCGCGAGGAACAGGCCGACGCCGCCGAACATGGCAGTGCGTATGTTGTCCACGAAGCGTATCTTGTAATTCATCGTGGAGTCGAAGCCCGCTATATGTCCCGGGTCGACGTCAAGATCGAGAGTCCCGTCAAGGTCATATTCCAGTATGTCTCCCACGATGTGTATGAAGACGTCACCCGGGCCTGTGAACCTTTGGAGCACCAGGCCCGCGCCGCCCCAGAATGCCGCGCCTAGTCCTACGGTCTGCATGGAGAACTTTACGGTCGGATCGCATGCGAGGAATGCGTAAGCCTCGGCGATGAATTGCTGGCCCTCTCCCAGGCTTATCTGCTTGATCTTCCCGGGCAATATCCCAGCAACAGACATGCTCCCGCTTCCCGAGGACTTGAATTCTGTTAACATGGCCGTTGCACCAGTCATCTTCCGTTCTATGGCACCGACTACTCCCCCGACGAGCCGCGGCGTCATCGTTACGTTTGCGCTCTTGTTGAGAAGCTTGCCTGAATCCGAGTATACCGATTCTCCCTCGGAGAGGTTTATGCTCAAGGACTGCATCGATGCGCCTATTATCTTGTATTCCATGACAACACTATTTGATCAGCATGTTGAGTTCCTCGCCGTCAACATTGTACTTATGCTTCAGCATTATCTCGCGCATCAGCGAGGCCTTGTCCTTGCCCTCGAATCCTTGCACCAGTTTCTTCAGTTCCGCACCCGATATCCGCCCCAGCCCCTTCTCCTTTATCAGCATGTCCACGGCCTCTATGCCTTTCGGAGCCCCTGAAAGAATCTCGCCGATGCCAGCCTTTGTTATCCTGCCTTTTGAGTACAGGGAGAAGACGTGGATCATTGTTTCATTAGAGATTAACTCTGTGCGCACCCCGTTCCTGCTCAGCTCGCGGAACTTGTCCAGCAGTATTGACGCCACAACTGCGGGACTGGCCTTCGTCTTTGAGATGACCACGCGGTACAGCTGAAGCTCCTTCGACCAGAGCATCTGCTCGGCAAGCTGCTTGTTGCCTATCTGTTCATGCAGCTGCCTTCTAGAGGAGTATATGTCCACCTTTTCTGACTGAACCTTTTTGATGAGATGCTTGGCTGATACGGGGAGCACGTCGGTCTCAGGATACATCCTCGAGCCTCCGGGCATGGGCCTCAGGAAGCGTGTGCCAAGCCTCTTTGAATCAACGCCCCTTGTTTCAGTCGGAACTCCCTCAATGGCCATCTCTGCCCTCTGCGCGGCGAGATGCGCTGCGCGCTCGGTCTTGGCGCGCTCTTCCGCGACAAGTATGAATGCATCATTGCTTCCCAGCTCCAGTGCCTTGGACAGCTGCGCAAGTTCATGGCCGGCTATCCCGTAGGAGTCCAGATCCTCGTCGCTGTGGATTATGCCTTTGACGCCGGCCATCCTGGCGTAGTTGCTTATCTCCGTACCGAGGCGCATGTCAGTGGCTATCTCCCTGCCCACAAGCCCCTTGAACCCGTGGAGCCTTATGCCCAGCACCACGCCGTTTGCAGCGACCTGCTGGGAGAGGATCTTTGCCTTTGTGCCATTGAATATTGATGTTACGTCGGTAGGTTTCCCGACCTTCGCCTTTCTCGCGCGCAATTCGTCACGTATCTTTATCAGGGAGAGCTGCCGCGTCACCTCGCTTTCGATTATCTTGTCCATGACATCGAGTTCCTGGAAGCCCTTTATCTCGACTCTGGCACCGCCTTTTATAGACACGTTGACGTCCTGCCTTATGCTGCCTATGCCGCGCTGCGCCATGCCGGTGAGCCTGAGCATCAGGCCTATCTGAAGCGCGACGCCTTTTGCCTGCTCCGGGTTTTCTATCACGGGGTCGGTGTCTATCTCTATGAGCGGCACGGCGAACCTGTCGAGGTTGTACTCTACGCTTTCCTGTGTGCTTGAGACTATGCCGCCGGACTCCTCCTCGAGAAATACCGAAGGCACTGGAATCTTCTTGCCGTCTGCCACTATGAAGCCGCTGAACCCGACGAGCATCGTCCTTTGGAATGCGCCCGGATCGCTGCCATCGACGACGCTCTTGCGCATGACCTCTATCTCATCAGGAACGCCAGCGTTGAGCGATGCGGATATCACGAGCGCGGCCTCGAGCGCCTCCGGATTAAGCGAATGCGGAGGCTCTTCGTCGGAATCTACGAGGCACGAGCTCCTCTTGAACAGGTTGTATATGAAGAACCTTCCCTTCTTGCTCTCGAATGCCGTGGACGCATCGACTTCCCCCAGCTCGCCTGCGACTGCGCGCTGCCTTCGGGTTATGGAGAGCACCTTGCGGTCATCAGATATCGACGCGTCGCAATTGCAGAACAGCTTTTCCTTTGTCGCGAGGCGCTGGTGAATTTCAAGACCGCACATGAACCCTAGCTTCTTGTAATCGTGCGTCATTCATCACGCCTCATCGCGCCATTCGGCCTCTGTCCTAGGCGTTATCTCTCCGACCAGGTTAGTTGCGAGCAGCTTCTCTGCTTCCTTCCTGCCGTGGTTGCCCAGTAGCCATCCAAGCTTCACATACGCTGTTTCAGGAGTCATGTCCTCGCAGTATATCGCACCGGCATCGGTCATCATGCGGCCGTATCTGTACACCGTTCCGCTGACCCTTCCGAACAGGCACTGCGAGGTTATTCCGACGACCATGTCCGATGCGACAGCATCCTTCAGTCCCTGCAGCCAGTCATACTCCTTGTGCGATGTCGAGAGGGGCATATGGCCCAGCCCTGTTGCCGCCACTATGATTCCCTTGTAACCCCTGTCGATGTAATGGTTTATGAGCGTTGGGTCTGAATTGGGATACATGTAAAGCAGTGCCACCTTCGGCTCGTACTCGTCCTTGAGAACCGCTTTCCTGCCCAGGTCGGACTTGTTGTACGCGCCCATATGATGTATGTTGCCTTCTGCGTTGACCTTCGCCAATGGAGCCCCGTTCACTGGCCTGAATGCATCCCTTGCCGAAGTATGCAGCTTGCGCACCTTCGTGCCGCGTATGAATGCGCAGTAGTCATCGGAGGAACTGGAATGCATGCACGTGCCGACTTCGGCTATGCCGCTGTGCGCTGCTATGTGCGTTGAGCATATCAGATTCATGAAGGCGTCGCTGGAGCCCCTGTCTGAGCTTCGCTGCGCGCCGGTGAGCACGACCGGACCCGGGAGGCTCTGCAGCATGAAGCTGAGCGCCGCTGAAGAGAAGTGCATTGTGTCTGTGCCATGGGTTATAACGACCCCCTCTGCGCCCGATTTGAAGGCCCCTGCCGCCTTCCTCGCCATCGTCTGCCATTCCGTATAGGTCATGTCCTCGCTGGCCACGCTCATCAGGTGCTCGACTTCGACATTGGCTATGTCCGCTAGCTCGGGCACTTCGTGCAGCAGCTCCTCAGGCTTGGTGAGCATGTAGACCCCGCCGGTTGCATAGTCGACCTTGCTGCCAATCGTGCCTCCGGTGTAAAGGAGCTTTACTGCCTTTAGGCCCTTCCGTACGTGCGTCTTGCCCTTCGGGAACGAGAACGTCTCGGCCGATGAGCCCACACGCTTTATTGATGAAACCGACTTGAAATCAAGGCCTATGTTGTACCCGTTGGAGAGCTTTATGACGAGTATGCCCTGGTCGCCGGTGTCTGGCCGGGGCATGAGTATGCCCTCGAAGGATTCCTTCCCGCGCTCGAGCTGGATCTTTTCCCCTACCGAGATGCCCTTGCTGCGCAGGACACTTTCTGCTTCCTTGGAGTACATGATCACACTATCGTTGTTTCCTTCTCTTCAGCCTTGAATTCCGCCGTTCTGTGCGCCCCATCGCAAAACGGTTTGCTGTTCGAATGCCCGCACCTGCAGAAGGCGAATTTTGTCTGGCCGTCAACCATTACCAGATTAGGCCCATCTTTTGTTGATTTCACTTTTACTTCCACCATTTATACACCAGCATTATTTGCTTGCAATATGGCAGGCAAAGTATTTAGGTTTGCGCTGTCAGCAAAACTTGCAAATGGCATTTTGTGAATGGCCTTCGCAGTGATGCAGGCGTAAGAACCGCCAGTAGCTTCAACTGTTACGACATCCCCTGGAGCAACGGCTTCTGGATTGATTATTCCTATTGGCCGGTAGCTTATATCCCTGCCAGAAGCTGTGCTTCCAGAGCTTTCGGTCACGAGCACATGCATCTTCCTGCCGGCGAGTCCGGAATACTCCTTTTGCTGCATAGCACGGACCATGCGCGACATCTCCGTGCTCCTCCTCTTTACTTCGTTTGCAGGGAGTTGCCTGAGCCCTGACGCAGGCGCGTGCGGGCGCTTGCTGAACTTAGAGATGTTCGTTATGGTGGGCTTGAGCTCCAGGAGCAGGTTGAGGGTTTCGAGATAGTCAGATTCCGTTTCGGTAGGATATCCCACTATTACGTCTGTTGCGATGCTTATGCCCCTTACCTTTTCCCTTAGCTCATGCACGTATGAGCGAAACTCCCCTGAGGTGTGCCTGCGCTTCATGTCCCTGAGGACCCTGTCGTTTCCAGACTGAACTGGCAGGTGTAGGAAACGGAAGAGCTTGCTGCCCGGCTCATTGAATGCGCGTATCAGGTCGTCGAAATACCTGTGTAGGTGCTCAGGGTTCAGCATGCCTATGCGCATCAGGAAGTTTCCCTCGATGGCCGATGCATTCATTGCCAGCTCCGCTATGCTCGTCTTTGAGTCCGCGCCGTATGCACCAACGTCCTGGGACGTTAATTCTATCTCGCGTGCGCCCGCATTTGCACTCATCTGTATCGCCCGGAGTATCACTTTTCCGTCGAAGCTGTTGAGAGGCCCTCTTGCGAACCGGGTCTCGCAGAATGAACACGATGAGAGGCAGCCCTCGCTTATAGGTATGCGTGCGATTACCGAGCCGGAAGGGCCAATAAGTCCTGGTTTTGGTATTCTCGAGTATTGGAGGCGCTCCTGCCTCGAATCAGAATTGATTACTTCGCTTACCTTCATGATGTTTGCAGGGCTGAGGATGCTTGCCCCTGGAGCCGACTTCCTTATTACGTCGGAATTCGCGCTTGCCATGCAGCCGGTGACTATGAGCCTTCTGCCAAGCCCGCTGAACCTCTGAAGCCTGCCGGTTATCCGCTGCTCGGTCTGCTTCTTCACCGTGCACGTGTTCATTATTACGTAATCGTACATGTCGTCAGTGTCATTGGCGTACTCGCCACGGCTCACGTCCGCGCCGCTGTTCCTGAGAACGGTCTCCATTATGTCGCTGTCCGACTGGTTGAGCGTGCAGCCGTGCGTCTCTATAAGTACCCTTGGCATGCCTATTATTCCCCTTGCGCTCTATTTATATATTTTGTTGTGTATATACAAGGCGATCATATGCAATGCGAGAGATGCGGAAGCGAGGTATACAAGTACGTTGTATGCGACTCCTGCAGCAAGAAGATATGCAACGACTGCATGAAGAGCTCGAAGCGCATTACGAAGACGGAGAAGGCAACGATCTGCAAGGACTGCTGGAGCGACATGAAGAAGAGGACAAAGTACAAGCGCGCCAAGAAGGAGGTGCAGCAGCAAAGGAGCTACGACAGGGACGACAGGTTCCGCGGAAGGCGCTGATTTTTGGTATTTAGAAGTCCTGAGAACCATCGTTTCTTGCGCGAGCCGCGCCTGCCCTGAAGGATGCCTTAAACGCTTCCATGAATCTGCCCTGTTTCCTGAGAAGGCGGGTCATTTGGTCTAGCGCATCCGCATAGGAGCCGTTCACCTTGAGGATCCTTTCGCATGTTTCCATGGCATCGCCGTGCATATTCATCCTTTCAAGGACTTTGGCCTTATTGAAAAGCGCTTCAGTGTTTTCTGGACTTATATTTACCGCGTTATTGAATGCGCCCAAAGACCTTGAGAGATGATCCTGCTGTGCATAGAGGTGGCCTGCAAGCATCCATGCGGCAGCCGTGAGGGAACCTACGCCGGACCTGCTGCTTATCGGATACTGCGATGCAGCGCGTGTTTTTGGCATTGCGCGCGGCGTGTGTATAGCCGTTGTCTCGAACATGTGGGTTTCGCCTTCTAGGAGCACATGGCCCGGAGCGTACACGACAGTTACACTAAGCCCGAGTCTGGTGAGCACATCTGCGAAGAGTACGGAAGAGGAGTAGCAGTCGAAGGAGCCGGACTTCTCTGCAGCGGTAATCACAGTGCTGTTCTTTTCGAACGGGACATTCGAGTTCCTCCGCAGCTCGTCTGACAGGAAGCAGAACAGGCCGTGTTCATTGACATTCCCTGATGGCCCTCTGGTGGCGCTATTCGCATTATCGATGAGCCATCCGTTCGCAGCGCCCAATTAGTCGTGCGACTTGGTTTTCATATAGGACATGGGCACTCTCTCGCCTGCTTGCCGATATGCCGAGAGCCTCGGACTCGATGGCCAGTATCTCCCTTATGGGAACCTGCTGCTTCAGAAATGATGTGCTGAGCTCTTCCCATAGCGCACATTTCGGGGACAGGTCAGTATGGCAAATGCCCTTATGGGACTGCCTTTCGGCATTCTTGAAAGCCATGATTATAATGCATCATTTGTGATATATATGTGCTGGCATATGACAAATGTGCTGTTCTGTTCCCCTTTGCATCACAGCCTTTCCACAAGTATGCGTGCCTTCTCTCCCTCTATGTCGAATTCCTTGGAGCCCTCGTGTTCCGCGTTCTCCATATGCCTTGCACCGACATCCCTCTTTATTGTCGTCTCATTGGCCTCGATTATGCGCAACAGCGCCGGAGATGCGTCATACTTTATTGAGATGCGGTCCGGCTTCTTGAGTCCCAGCTCCTTGCGCAGAAGCTGCACGCGTCTCTCGAACTCGCGGATTAGGGCCTCTTCCATGAGCTTTGCGTCAAGCGTCGGGTCGATGTAGGCCATGCCATGCACGAACCTTATGGCGTTTTCGTTAGTGAGTTTCTCTATCGCGGTGAAGTGCTCCTGGTTAACCTCTACAGTGCCCATGGAGGTGTGAAGCGTGTAGTGCCCGCTCTTTGCTATTGAGTCCGCCATCTCCCTTGCATCGGCCGCACGCAGTGCCTCTGCGACCGCAGCGCTCTTCTCCTTGAATGTAGGACCTATCTTAGAGAACTCGGGCCTTATCTCTGTAGAAAATGACTCGACCCTCTTCACTTCGAGATGCCTCGCATTCGTGTACTCCTCTACTATGCCCGCAAGCTTCTGCAGCGCGCCCTCGCCTTCCGCCGAGGTAACCTCTGCCGTAGCCTTCGGTATGGGCCACCTGAGCTTGACATCTGACTTCTCCCTGCTGTTGAGTATCGCCGTTATGGCGGATTCCGCAATTGCGAAATCGCTCTCGAGACCCTTGTTCATGAAACGCCTCGGGATCTTCGGCCAGTCCACAAGCGAGATGCTTTCCCTTGCATCTTCCTGACCCTTGTAGTTCTCGAGGTAGAGGTGTTCTGCTGCGAAGGGCGTGAACGGAGAGAGCAGGGCTATTAAATTGTACAATACAAAGTTTATGACGTCGAGAGTCTTCCGCGCCTCTGCCCTGCTCCCGTAGATTATCCTTTTCTTAGCTATCTTCAGGTAGAACCTGCTGAGGTCATTGAGCAGAAAATCTCCGAGCGCCTTGCTGGCCTGCTGGACCGAGTAGCCGTCCAACGCCGTTCCGACCTCTTCTGCAGTGGTTGCCAGCCTTGACAGTATCCACCGGTCCTCTGCAGTGCTGCTGTCGGAGAGACGGGGAGGCCTGGGCCTCTTTTTGCCGTATCCTATTGACGCGCCGTAGTCATTGAATAGATTGAACACATTGTAAAGCACCGTTATCTTCTTCTCCGCCTCCTTTATCTCATCCTTCTTGAACTGTAGGTCCAGCCACTGCGTATGGTTTGAGCACCACAGCCTATATGCATCTGCGCTTGTGAACTTCAGCAGGTCTGCAAGCGGCACGTAATTGCCCCAGCTTTTATGCATCTCGCGGCCGTCTTCGGCAAGGAGCATGCCGTCTATCACCACATTCCTGTATGGCGCTTTCCCGTAGACCATGATGCTGGTCTTGAGAAGCGTTGAGAACCATCCGCGCAGCTGGTCCTTGCCCTCAAGCACAAACATGGCAGGGAACAGCCTGCTAAACTCCGCATCTGACAGGCTTGACCTGAAGGCTATCCCCGAATCAAACCATACGTCGAATACGTCGGGTATGCGGTACGTGTCGCTGCCGCAGCTGCCGCACTTGATCACGATATCGTCAACATAGGGCCTGTGGAGGTCATTGAGCTGTGACACCCTGCTGCCGTCCGTGCTTAGCGATGCGAGTTCCTGCAGTGATCCGACCACGGTTATGCCATTGCACTTGCCGCATTCCCATATCGGTATCGGTATGCCCCAGTATCTCTGCCTTGCTATGCTCCAGTCAGGGGAGCCCTGCAGCACGTCGTCGAACCATGACTGCGCCTCTGCCGGATGCCACGACACCTTCCTGTTCTCGCTCAGCAGCTTCTTCTTCACTTTCTGCACATTGAGGAACCATTGCTTGGTGCTGAGAAAGATGAGCCTGCTGTTGCAGCGCCAGCAGTGCGGGTAGCTGTGCTTCACGTTTCCCTCGTCGAGCAGAGCGCCGCTTGATTTCAAATCGGATATGACCGCAGCGTTCGCCTCGCTAGGGACAGAAAGGCCCTCGTATGCGCCCGCATCTGCATTATATTTTGCCTGCAGGCTTACTGGCGAAAATATCGGCAGCTTGTTGCGCTTGCCTGCAAAATAGTCCTCGGAGCCGTGGCCCGGGGCTATGTGCACTATTCCGCTTCCCTCATTTGATGATACCAGTCTCTCTTCCATTATCGCGGTGTGGGACTTCCTGAGCTCCTTCTGCCGTGGGATCTTTTCTTCAAGCGGGCTTAGGTAATGTATTCCGCGGAGTTCGCTGCCGTAGAACTCCGCTTCTACTACCGCATTCTCGCCTATTGATTCCATTACGGCGTCGAGGCGCGTCTTTGCGAGTATGAGATGTCTTCCCTGAGAGCCGACCTTGACGTAGCGCTCCTTCGGGTTGACGGCAACCGCCACGTTTGCCGGAAGCGTCCAGGGCGTAGTCGTCCATATCACAAGGTATGTGCCTTCGTCCAGGTCTAGCGCGGTCTTTGAGGACTTGATGTCGACCTTGAATGCCACAAACACAGAGGGGTCTTTCTCATCCGAGTAGACTACCTCTGCTCCCCCCTGCGCGAGCACTGTTTCGCAGTGCGGGCAGAAGAGCATGGGCTTCGGCTCCGTATACAACAGCCCTTTGCCGTGCATTGACTTGAGCATCGACCATGCCGATTCGATGAACTGGCTCGTATAAGCCACGTAGGGATTTTTGAAATCGTGAGACGCCCCGAACCTCTCAAAGTCGCGGATTATGCTCGGCATCAAAGAGTCGACGTACTTCCTGCATTCCTTGACGAAGTTCTCTACGCCTATCTTCGCCTCTATCTCCTTCTTCGACTTGAGGTCCAGCATCCGCTCCATCTTGTTCTCTATCGGCAGGCCATGCACGTCGAAGCCGGCCCGGTCGTGCACGTCGAAGCCCTTCATGCGGCGGTACCTGAGAAAAACATCCTTCACGGCCTTGACCCAAATCTGACCAGGATGCAGTTCTCCGGTCACGTATGGGGGGCCATCAAGGAAGTAGAAGGGCTTCCTGCCCCTGTTTTTCTGCCTTGACTTCTCGAGAATATTATTGTCCTGCCAGTACTTGAGGACCTTCTCCTCGTTATCATTCAGATTGAACACTGGAGCTCACCGCTTACGACAATAGTGTTCATGACAATCTTATAAAGGTTGTGTGCCAAGTATATTTGTTTGAATGAGATCCGCCGATGCAGCAACTATTCTCAGGGTTGCTATGGTGCTTTTCGCAGCATACATGATAATCCTGAAGTTCTTTGTTCCTGAAGCGATACTGCTCATAGCTGTTGCGCTGGTCCTCGACGGCCTTGACGGCTTCCTTGCGGTGAGGGAGCAGAGCAAGGGCAAGGTGGGCTTTGTGATGTACGCGCGCGCAGCCATGGGCGACATGAAGCACAAGGCGGCTGTCAAGGCGCTGAAGGGCAGGATATCCTCCAGCGCGCCATATGGCGCGCGTATGGACATAGCCGGGGACAGGATCGTCGAATACACATTGTGGGCCACGTTTGTATACGTTCACATACTTCCGCTGTGGATACTGCTCATCGTCTTCGTGCGCCACTCGTTCGTCGACGCGGTCATGGGCTCGAAGGGCACTTCCAGCAGGATGAAGACGGGATTCGCTGCTGCGGTGTACACCTCGAGCATAGGAAGGGGAGGCATAAACGTGGTGAAGTTTCTCGCATTCGCGTACCTTGCGCTTGTCTATGCGTATGCGTATCCGATAATCATCGGCTATGCTCTTGTGGGAGTACTTCTTGCTTACATACTTCTTCGCGGTGCCGCGGAGCTGTATGAAGTGTTTGCTTAGGTGAATTTTAATGGCGAGATATCCTGAGATCAGCGTAGTGGTGCCTGCACTGAACGAGGAGAAGTACATAGGGCACATGTTCGATGGGCTTTCGCGCCAGATATTCAAGAACTTCGAGGTCATTGTGGTAGATGGGAACAGCACCGACAAGACGCGTGTGATAGCAAGGAAACGCCATGCAAGGGTGCTTGTCGAGAAGCGGAAAGGCATGGGCCTTGCCAGGAATGTTGGCGCGAGGGTGGCGCGTGGCAGGATAATAGTGTTCCTCGACGCTGACACCAAGCCCAGTCCCACGCTGCTTGACGCATATCATGAGGGCATGGAGGGGGGAGTTGTTGCAGCAACAGGGCCCATTCTGCCGCTTGAGGATGCGAAGAAAACAATCTCGCTTGGGTACAGGTTCGTGAGCACGCTGTTCGTCAGGCTGACCATAAACGTCGGAAGGCCCGCGCTGGTAGGCTCCAACTTTGCGGTGATGAAAAGGGAGTTCAACAGGGTGCACGGGTTCAACAAAAACTTTATGACATACGAGGACTGGGACCTGTCGGCGAGGATGGGAAAGCTTGGGAGCATACGCTACATAGACGATGCCCTGGTATACACCAGCGTAAGGCGCGTGCAGCAGTGGGGCATCATAGGATATGTGGCATTCTACGCGGTGAACTTCCTCAAGTACCACCTTTTCAAGAAGCCCAACAAAAAGTACGAGCAGATAAGGTAACGCCCATCAGAATACGAATGCGACTACAGCGAGCAGGTTCACCAGCCCGTGGGCGAGCATCGACGGATACAGGGACTTTGTCTTCTTGAACGCCCATCCTGCGATCAGCCCGAACACTATCGCGACGATCACGTCTATGGCGAATGTCGAATCGTAGCTCGCATGACCCAGCCCGAAGATTATGGCGCTGATTATTATTCCGAGCCTCGGAACCATCAGCCCCCTGAACAGAGCCTCTTCGCATAACGGCGTTATAGTGAAGGTGAATATGTAGAACCACAGCGGCTCTGATGCGAGTATGAGAGAGGTGTTTGTCGATATCTGCGTGCCTGTTATGGCGCCGATTATCCCCGTGGACAACGAGATAGCGAAGATTGCTAGGAATATCAGAATGCCCAGAAACAGGTTCCTTGCGGATAGCCTGTTCCTGCCTATCCCCAGGGCAGAAACTATTTCCTGCGCGGACATCCGGTTGTAGAGGCGCAGGTATGCGAGCACGGATATCAGAAATGCGAGCTCGGTGGCTGCGGAGCCTATGGCGATGAGCGAGGTTGATGGATTGAAGTAGTAAAATGCTGTCGCAAGTATCGTTACGGCAAAGATCGATGCCAGGAAGATGACTATGAATACGACTGCACCTCTCGCGTTTGCAAGGCTGAGATCGAAAGGGAATACGCTACGCAGGAGTGAGTTGCCTTGACGCTTTGCTGCGGCGCCTGTACGTGACTTCTTCAGAAACGGTCTCGCTTTTGATCGTGATCCTGCGGAGCGCCTGGCCCTTGGTCTTTGCGCCCTACGCTTCCCCCTCGTAGTTGCTATTCAATTACCCGTTCACTTCTTCTTCCATTCGGTGTACTTGCACTTGCCGCATGCGAACCTGTCCTTGTGAGACGCCATGCGCACCCCGCACTTGGGGCAGAACTTTTCCGCTGGCTTGTACGCCTCGAACTTCTTCGCCTTCTTTTCATCTGCCATGAACATCACCATTTCCGGTTATTGCCTTCTTCACGCCTTCTTTTCTTCCTGCTTCTCTTCTGGTTTCTTCTCCTCTGCTTTCTCTTCCTTCTTTGCTTCAGGCGCCTTCTTCCCCTGAGCCTTGACATCCTTCTTCATGCCCTCCTTCTCCAAACGGAGCATCTCTTCCTTGCTCTGGTAGCTGTGCAGTATTATGTGACTTGACATGCTGCCGTAGGACTGCCCTATGCACACTATCGCGGTCGCATCGGGATTGAGGCTCAGCTTCTTACAAAGCTCCTGCTTCACCGCTTCCCTTGTAGGAGTGCTTCCGGAGTACGTGGCAGTCGCCTCGACCTCTCTCCTCTTTATGAACTTGTTCTCGCCGTCCCTGTCAACCTTTATGTCGAGTTCCATCAAACACTACCCAATATCCTTGTCATTGTCCTGTTGGCGCCGTACTCCATTACCTCGACCTCCGCCCCAGGCTTGAGCTGGTCGCGCAGTTCTTCCTGCATAGGCACGTCGTAGGTCTCGTATGTCTCGAGGTTCATCAGCTGCACGGTGCTGTCAGCCACCGAAACCACCTGCGCCTTCGTCTTTGTTATGACCGGAATCTGCGCGTCTGCCGTGCTCGGAGAGAGCATCGTGCGCTTTGTCCCATCGAATATGCCGACTGCAGTTATGCGCATCTTTGCTGCGCCGTGCTTTCCCGGCTTGGATGTGTCAACGCCGACAACCCTGCAGGCTATGCCGTCAATCAGAATGAACCTTCCTGGCTTTATATCGCTCATAGAACCGTATGTTATCTCATCTGACATCGTACCACTTGCTTTCCTAAATCAATCTCGATTATCGTGCCCATGAATCATACAGAATCTTCAGGGGGCACAAGACACGTTATAGTTGCACGAAAAGGTATTTAAACCCATTTTGTCTTAGCTCCGAACGCTGCCTTGCTGCATGATTGCGGTGGAATGCGTTCATGCGGCACTGCCGCAGCTTAGCTTAATAATATATCCGGTATAGTGTTATGGGAGTAATTGAATGCCAAGATACCTGTTGCTTATGTATAATGAGGATATGGAGATGCCTGAAAAGCCTACCGAGGAGCAGATGGGGAAGGGCACGGCGCCGTGGAGGGAGTATCTTGCGCCGCTGACCAGGGATGGCGCTGTAGAATCTGTTGCACCGGTGCTGTGGGAAGGCAAGTCAGTCACTTCAACTGGCGCAGAGGACTACAAGCCTCAAAAGTTGGACCTCGGCGGCTACATGATTATAAGGGCAGATAGCATGGAGGGGGCCGTGGAGATGGCGAAGCGCTCGCCGCACGCGCAGAGCAACATGGGCCCGACTGCCATAAAGGGGATACGAGACATGCAGGACGTGACGGTTGAAAAGTCATAGGAGTTTCACATGGCAAACCAGGGACCCGGAGGAGGCTGCGAGTGCGGTGGAGCGTGTCTATGCGGTTGCGTAGGCGGCTGCTCCTGCAAGAAGGACTGCTTCTGCGGCTGCACGTGCAGCGAGAGAAAATCAGAAAGGCGCACGCCAAAGGATTATGCGTAACGAAGCTCGCGGCCGTACATGCCGTCTATCTCGAACACGCGCACCCTGTCCCTGTTCCTGAGAGTGATGGAGTACATTGGTATAAGGATCTGCGACTGCTCGACGAGGGAGCTTGTGGGATAGATGTTTTTCAGGAGCCTTTCTGCCCTGTCTTTCGACAGCGGGCCACCAGAGACCTGATCCGGGGAGACCTAGATCTCTGATATTCCCGGAATCTCCTTAAGGTAGAATCCGGAGTAGTTCTCGGAGCTTATGGCCCTGTTGCTCACGCCTATGAGCTTGCTCGCCGAGAGCTTCCGCAGCGACCTCCACATGCTTGCGGCGCCAAAGGAGCCGTCCTTCGCCAGCGCCTCCTTTGTTACTCGTTTCTTTGATTTTATACGTTTTAGCAGAAGTTCTTCTGAGGCGGTTAGCTTGGCAGGCGAGAACGTGAGTTTCTTTATGCTGACCCTGTCCCTTATGCTTATCAGATGCATGCCGTCATCGATCAGTACGCGGCGCTCCTCGTACTCGCGCCTCTTTCCAGTGGGAATGCGTATGGTGCACATCGAGGCGCGCATGTATTTCTGGGATATGGAATCAGGGGCCTCGACCTTCTTCCCGAAGATCCCGAACGCCTTTCTCGAGACTTTCTCTGCGTATTCCCGTGCCTGCTGCTCTGAGAATGTGAATGGCAGTACCTCGGCCAGCAGGTCGGGTTTGCGCGTGGCTCGCGACACTGATTTCTTTGGCTGTGGTCTGTCCGCAACGGCTTCCCTCCCTTTCAGCTGTGATATTATGCCTGCCATGTTTGCTGACGCCTTGCCCCCCTCTGTGACAACTGGCGTGGTGCCCGGGTGATTGGAACTGCGATTGCGAACCCTGAAGCGCTGCTTGTAGTCTATGCCGAAAGACATGAACTCCCCTGTGTGCAGGTTTACTATCTCGTCCAGAGCGCTGCGGTCGCTGAAAAGCTGGCTGATGGCGCTCAGGTCGTTCTCTATGGTGAGCTTGCCTATGAAGCCGTAGGAGCACTGCGACAGAACGTTCTTGCTTATGTTGCTCGGGCGCTGCGTCGCGACTATGAGCCCGATGCCCCGCTTCCTTCCCCTTACACTAAGCTCCTCGATTATGTTTATCTTCTGGCGCACCACCTGCGGTGCAAACTTGTCTGCTTCCTCGATGAGAACGAGATACGGCCTGCGTGCCTTCTCCTCGACCGCGTAAAGTGCATTAAGTGCACCATAAACAACATTTGTTCTGTCCAATGTATCGGACACATCGAAGACTATCGGTACAGAGTCCCTTATGCTAGTGCTGAACAGCCTCTCGAAATCGACGCTGTCGGGCAGGTCGCCTTTTTCACCTCCGACAACGAGCACGTTCTGCGAGCCGTTCTTCAGGGAGACGTACTCCCCCTCGGTGTCAACTATGCAGAACGGCAGTCCAAGGCTGAGCAGTTGCTCTGCCACGAGGCCCATGAGGAAGGACTTGCCGGATCCGCTCTGGCCTATTATACAGCCGCGGCCGGTCATGGCCAGTTGCGCGCCGATGGATACGCCGTCTGCGATCTGCAGCTCCATGCTAGAGAATTGGCAGCAAAAGATATAAGGACTTCGCAGCATCTGGTGCGGGTAAGATTCCGTATTCATGCATCTGCAGTTGCACGACCCCACAGGCTCTTGGCATCACGATAGTTTAGTAAGTTTATTCCATACTCTTGTTTTACCGCTTCCCGCATCTTGATTAACACTGAATCTTCCGTTATCAGATCCTCCTTGAAGGCGATTGCTGTGGCGAGTATCAGGCAGTCTACGTAATCGCCTATCTCGCGTGACAATGTATCTGCAACTTTTATTATCTTTGGAGTATAGAATGGCTCCACCTTTAAACTTGCCTTTATTGCTTCTATAGCATCAATTGCAAATTTTGCCGGCAGCTTGATTTTTGCTGCTTTGGCCTGAAGCTCAAAAAGCGATATCATGCTTATTCTTATTTCACTCGCGGGTATTTCAATTTCGCCATCGTCTATTGAGGTAAGCAGGTCAGCCTCTATCTCTGCCTTCGCAAGTGACAGCAGATATGTTGTGTCAATAATCAACGCCACACCGATTGAGATAGTTCATGCCTGAATTTTTCGAACTCCTTGTTGGTTATCTTTACTACCTTCTTGGAATGCAAGAGCTCGCTCATCCTGCCCTTATTAAAGAGCGCATTCTTTACTATCTTATTGAGCACCTTCGATACTGCCTTTGAGCTGTTGTATTCGGCAAGACTCTCGCTTACTAAAGCGTCGTACACCTCCTTCTCTAGTATAACTGTAGTCCTCTTATACATATCCATCAATATGTTTGTATGCTTAAACATATAAATACCCTTGCCTGTGGTTTGACCGTTGATTGATCGACGCTATTCGCACATCTAATGTATACTAGTGTATTATATCGTATACTAGTATAAATAGATTTGCTTTACTGCGATGCTAAGACTCATATCCAGCCGTATCTCCTGAATGAGGAGAAGAGGATTATAAGGGTGACTGCCATCGCGCCTATGAACAGGTAGAAGCCTGGGGGCAGGCCCGCTTCCCGGCTGGAAGAACCCGGCGGTGAAGTTTGTGCCGTATACGCCTGCGAGCAGGCTCAGCGGCAGGAACACCGTGGCGACTATTGTAAGCAGCTTGATTATATTGTCTATCGATGCCGAGAGAAGGCTTATGTAGAGCTCGCGCACGTTGCTTGTCATGTCGCGGTAGTCGTCTATGATCTCGAGAAGCTAGAACGAGTGGTCGTAGACGTCGCGAAGCTCCTGAGGCTGGAATTGCCTATGAATTTGACAGAGCAGCGCATTATAACGCCGATCATGTCGCGCATCTGCACAAGCGACCGCCTGAGGCTCATCATGCGCTTCCGGACCGAGCCTATGGTCGGCATCGCGTCCATCACCGCATTGAACTTCTTCGAGCGCTGCCTTTGCCGTCAGGCTCGGATCCGTGATGGCAAGATGGGTTTTCCTAGCTTCTGCGCATACTTTGCTTTCTCAAGGCCGATATCTGCTCCGCGACCCCGTAGAGCTTGAGTTCACGCTTCGGCTTGTTTATCCACTGGCCGCTTTCTGCGATTGCCGCAGCAACCTCCGGATTCTTGATAATGTTTTTGACTTGGAGAGTGGTTGGATTGCTTAGGAAATAGAGGTTGAGCCTTCATCAGAAACGTAGTATACCGTGGCTGCCAAAGGATGTTCACAGTAAGGTACTGAGCCTAACGCCAGAAGACCGTAAGAGGTTAGGTATAAATAAGTCAACTCTGTGGTATATGCAGAAGCACGTAAAAGAAGGCAAGAGAATCAAGGTTTATGGCAAGGTTATGGGTAAGATCAAGTAGTGTTGTTCATGGATAAAAAAATAACTGAAAATAAAACAGAAAACACATTGAACACGATATTAGATGTAAGTAAAGATAGATTTAGCATTTTTTACAGTAGCCCTATTACTGAAAACGAAAGCATTCAACATATAGAATGGGCTACAGATAATATTGAAGACTTTTTGGCGTTTGCTACGAAGATTGGTGTAAAAATTATCTATTTGCATAAGGGGTATATAGCGGAGGATAGAGATGGTGAACATAAGGGGGAATTAGGTTTTATTGAAGTTGGTTTCTTACACGATAATATATTTCATACTTTTATCAAAACGGAAGACTGGATCCTTGAAGGGGAAGAAAATGATGAGGCTGGCACAGAAATAGACGAAGATATACAAAAGAAGGAACTGCTCTCCAAGACCCCCGAAGAGATTGCAAAGAAGATAGTTGAGTTTGCACAAAGAGAATACCCTGATTCCATAGGAAATCTATATCAGATAACTCATATATTTTGGGAGGATAAAGGCGTTAATCAGTATCAAGAAAACTCAAAAATAAGGGTGATGATTGAGAAGGCTAACTATCTTGCTGAAAAGCAAATAGAAGAATCCATTTTAAAGAAAGAAAATGAAAAATTACCTACTATACTTACAAATTGTGTAGATTGGGCAAAAGAAAATGGATTCAATAAGTTGACTAGAGCAAATCTTCAAGCGTATGAGATAAG
>JAKAVL010000027.1 GCA_021817305.1 Microcaldota archaeon
ACAGTTATGCGATGCAGATGTCCTTGTACATGACTTCGAAGCTCCAAGGACAGGATTATTTCGAAAATCTGTCAAATATCCTCAAAAACGGTGTCTCCTCATCACCGTACAAATCTTGAAGTGTTACGTGTAGAAGCGCAGCCTTTTATATGTTTGTGCAAATGCATGCGTCATGCGTCTATGATTTTGGCAGACTTTACCGCCTTGGCGGCCATGCCGTCAAGCTTCATCTTCTTCGCCATCACCTTTATGAGCTCCTCGCTCACATCGGTGCTTGGGTTCCTCGCGTTTATGCTGCACACGTCGTGGTATGGCTGCAATGACATTTCATATGTGCCTATGCGCTTCGCTATGCCTATTATCTCCTCCTTGTCGAAGCCGATGAGCGGCCTCGCGACAGCGCACCTGATTCCCTGCCCCTCCGACAGGAGGTTCTGCGGTGTCTGCGATGACACCTGGCCTAGGCAGTCGCCCGTGTATATCATGTGCGAGCCCTCTATCTCCGCGATCCTGTCCGCTGCAAGGAGCATGAAGTGCTTGAGGAGCACTGTCTCGCTCCTGCCTGCGCTTAGCGCAGAGACCTGAAACTGGCTTGCCGGAATGATGTACATTCTGTAGTGCGGGTAGTACTCGGATAGTCGGTCCGCAAGGGCCTTTATCTTTTTGAGCTCTTTCGCGTTATTGTTCGGGAAGCCGTGGAAGTGAACGTATACGGGGGACATCCCCCTCTTCATTGCATACCATGCAGCCACCGGGGAATCTATGCCACCTGACAGCAGCACTATGGCCTTGCCCCCGCTTCCCACCGGAAGCCCTCCGGCGCCCTTCTGCCTCTGCGTGCTTATGAACGCCCGGTCCTTCGTCACGTTGACGCTGAGGTCGGTGTCGTAGTCCTTGTTTGACACGTCTATGCCCATCTTCTTTGCGGTCTTCAGCAGCTCTGATACGATATCCACTGAGTTGAACTTGTGCTGCTTGTAGGACCTGTGCGACTGTATCCGCAGGACGTGCCCCTTCCCCGCCCCTGACATGAGCTCTGAAGACAGCTTCTTTATGGATTTCATGTCAGGTGCTGTAGCGTGCGCGACCTCGAACCTGCTTATGCCAAACACCGTAGAGAGCTTTGCCATTATCCTTTCGAGGTTCGCGGCCTTTTCGGGACTTATCAGGATCCTGTCGTATTCCCTGGAAATCTCAAGGTCTTCCTTCATGAGCCTTTCAGAGAGATTGCGCATGAGCGCCTTTATGAAGCGGCCGCGATTTCTGCCCCTGAGCCACAGCTCGCCGAAGCGCACCGATATCACAGCGCCGTTATCATTCTTGCGCACTAAACCACAGGTAACTTTTGATTATTCGGAAAGGCAGGTATAGATAACTTCCTGTCGCTCAGTCCCGTTCGCGGTGCTTCCTGTTGTGCAGTGCACCAAACTTGTAGCACCGCTTGCTGCAGTAATATCTCATCACGCCTGTCTTCTTTACAAAAACGAAGCCTGTGCCGCGCTCTATCTCGTTGTTGCAGTATGAGCATTTCATTTTATCTCGCCATTATCCTCTTGTCCTCCTTGCTTGTATCTGGAAGGCGTATCAGGTCCCCCTTCTTTATCCTGCCTGCGAAGTTCCTTCTTATGACGCGCCCCTTGTCCTTGCCCTCCATTATCTTGCACATCGCCTGCTTTATCTCGCCGTATATGCCCGTGCGCCCGCGAACCACATCGACAACCTCCGCGAGGTAACCGTCGAATACCCTGTCGGTTTCGCCTGATGCGCCCTTTCCAGGATGCGGCGCAGCCGTTCCTCCAGGACTGCCGATGATCTGCTCTCCGCTTCCGCTATTCCCCGGGCTGTCCGGCTTCGCCTCTGCTGCAGGAACCTGCTCCCTCTTCGCTGCGTCATCGTTGGCCATGATTTTACCTTTCTACCATTATGCTGTCTGAGCCACCGCCTTTTCCTGTGTCCTCCCTTTCTTGGGCTTCTCCTGCTTCTTCTCTGGCTTCTCCTTGGCCTGCTCCGGCGCGCCCGCGCTCTTTCCAGTCGTCCTTGCTATGACGTCGGCTATTGCGCCCTGCGCCTCTCCCTGCTTCTCTATCGCAACGGACGAGCACGGCACTGTCATTCCAAGCGCCTTGCCGAGGTCCAGCTTAGCAGGCACATAAACAAAACTTATCTTCTTCTGCTCGCACAGCTGCGGTATGTGCATGACTACCTCCTCCGGCTCGACGTCTCCTGCTATGACGACCAGAGTCGAGAGTCCGCGCTCCACGCTCTTCGTGGTCTCGTTGACGCCCTTGCGAACCGTTCCCGACTGCTTTGCAAGCCTCACGGCCTCAAGCGCCTTGTCTGACACTTCCTTGCTCACTTCGAACTTCACGTAAGATTTCGCCATACTATTACCTCATCTCATTGGTTTAGCATAAATTTATCCATCTGCACCATATTAAGCCTTTCCATGTCATACATCCATGAAGTCCCTTGCCGTCGGCGGCTCAGGGTTCTGGCCCTTGCGCTTGCGTATGTCGCGGACGACCTTGTCCTGCAGCTCCTTGGGCAGCTTCTCGTAGCCCGCATACTCGGGATACCATATGGCTTTGCCGCTGGTTATGCCCCGTATCTCGTTGCTGAATCCCTTGATGACCTCAGCTACAGGCATCTTCGCTATGACGGTGGCCTGCTCGTTCTCCTGCTGTATCTCGAGAACCTGGCCGCGCTTGCCCTGCACGAACGTTATTATCTCCGACAGATAGTCCTGAGGTATGTTGATCGTAAACTTCTGCTTCGGCTCCATCAGGCTTACCCCCGATGTCAGCATGCCTGCATATATGGGCCTTTTCATCGCGGGTATTACCTGCGCCGGCCCCCTGTGCACAGGGTCCTCGTGTATCTTCGCGTCTGTGATAAGGACCTTCATGCCTGAAACGCGCTCCCTTGCAAGCGGGCCGTCCTTGACGGCATCCTCGAATCCCTTTATGAGTAGCTCCATTACCTCGTTGAGGTACTGTACACCGTGCGTCGCGTCTATGAGCATGCAGTTGTTCGAAACGTCGATAAGGCCCTTTGCCTCATCCCTCCCCATGCCCGCCTTTACCAGCACCTCCACATGCGCCTTGCCCTTCGGCTTGCCCTCGCGCAGGGTGCCTGTTTCGATAAGCTCTACGACGGCCGGCTCAAGCGGCTTGACGTCCACATAGAAGCGCGAGTGCCTGTTCTGCGTCTTGCCCTCCATGTTCTTTGTCTCCTTGTCTATCATCTCGCGGTAAAGCACTATGGGTTCGCTTGTTGTTATCGGAACCTTGTAATCGTCCCTAATCTTCGTCTCTATGACCTCAAGGTGCAGCTCTCCCATTCCGCTGACCAGGTGCTCTCCTGTCTCCTGGTTGAGCTCCACGCGTATCGTCTGGTCCTCCTTGGAGAGCTCGCGCAGCGCCTCTATGAGCTTCATGAGGTCCCTCGTGTCCTTGGCGTCTATCGCCTTGGTGACTACGGGCTGCGAGTAGTGCTTTATCTGCTCGAAAGGCTCTATGTTGTTCTCGCTGACAGTGTCGCCTATCGAAAGGTTCCTGAGGCCTACCACCGCAGCTATGTTCCCCGCTGAAATGCTCTCCACAGGGACGCGCTCCGGGCCCATGTAGATGCCAACCTGAGAAACGCGCTGCGGGTCAGGCATGCCTGTCGCATATACGACGGTGCCCTTCTTGATGGTGCCTGAGAACACCCTGCCTATTGCGACCTCGCCGCTATGCTGGTCGTTTGCCACACCGAAGACGACCATGTTGACCTTTGCGTCAGGATTCACTCCTACCATGGCCTTTCCGTCCTCTGTGCTGAGGTCTCCGTGCCACAGCCTTTGGATACGGTAAGGCTGCGCCTCCTTGGGATTGGGCAGGTGCTCTATCATCATCGAGAGCGTCGCCTCGTCTATCGGAGCGACCTCCTGCAGCCTCTTCTCGTCCTGCTCCTTCGTCAACTTGAATATGTCCTTGAATGTGACCTTATATTTCTTCATGATCACGGTGGATATGGCCCATTTCTTGTACGCCGAGCCGAAGCACACGCTCCCGTCCTCAACGCTCACCTGCCACTTGTCCCTGAATTCTTCCGGCGCAAACCTCGTTATCATCTGGTTGATGTCGTTTATGAGCTTGAGAAGCCGCTCGAACGTCTGCTCTTCTGTCAGCCTGAGCTCATTGAGCAGCCTGTCGGTCTTGTTGACGAAGAGCACCGGCTTGGCGCGCTCCTGGAGCGCCTGCCTGAGCACCGTCTCGGTCTGAGGCATAATCCCCTCTACCGGATCGACAACAAGCACCACCCCGTCGACGGCGCGCATGGATCTCGTCACGTGACCGCCGAAGTCGACGTGGCCTGGCGTGTCTATGAGGTTGATTATGTAGTCCTGGTCCTTGTAATTGAACGAAAGCGATATGTCAGCGGACTTTATCGTCATGCGCCTGTCCTTCTCGATGGCTTCATAGTTTGTGTAGAGCACGTCTCCGGCAACGCTCTTCGATATTATGCCCGCCCGCGCGAGAAGCGAGTCCGTCAGGGTCGTCTTGCCGTGGTGGACATGCGCTATGATGGCCACGTTGCGTATCCTGTCGGTATCGCGCATTATCCTTACTACTTCTTCAGCTACGAACTCCTTCCTTACCATGATTATTACCTTGCGCGCTTTGCTATGCGTTCGCCCTCTATCCTCTTCTTTATGGCGTAGCTGTCTGGCGCCCTGTCGGCCGCAAGGAGAAGCTCGTCGGCCAACGCATCAGACAGGCGTTTCTTCTTCTGGAACGCGCTTATGAGCGCAGAGAGCGCTATGTTGCGCAGTGCGACATCGACGCGCCTGTTCGAGCTCATTCCGACGGCAACGTTGTATGATATGCCACCGTATCTGACCCTAGTGACGTCCTCTATCGGCGCTGCGTTCTGCAGCGCGTCAACGAAGACCTGCACTGGGTTCCTCGATGTCTTCCTGTTTATAGTATCAAACGAATCCTCGACTATGTGCATGACCTTGAGCTTCTTGCCCTGAAGCCTTCCCTCGGTGCGTATGAACTTGCCGCCCACCTTCTTCCCGGTGCCTCCGCGCATGAGCTTGTTCATGAAGCGCTCTATTATGTTGCTGTGAGCGTTGTAGTATGCCTGGTTCTTCCTCCTTCCGAACAGGTTGGGGTACGGCTGCTTGTTGAACTTCACGTACTCTGCAATGCTCTGGTCTGCAACCTTTACTGATGATATCTCATACTTGTCGAACAGGAGAACCCCTCCGCCGCGGCCTCCTTCCGCCCCGCTTGAAATCTTCGATGAAGATGTCTGCGAAGCCGGCCTGGCCCTGCTGCGCTTCTTCTGCGTCTGCTTTGCCGAGACATCAGCCACGGCCACAGTGGCCCCGTCCATGCTCTTTTCTGCCGCTTCCGCAGTCGCTACTGGTTCATCTGCCACAAAATTACCTCTATCTCTTCGGCTTCTCCTTCTTGCCCTTCACTACCTGGAATATGTCCGCGCCGTTCACGGCTATGACCTTGTACTTGAGCCCAGGTATGCAGCCCATCTGGCCGCGCTGCGAGCCCCCAAGTCCCTGTATCGTTACCTCGTCGTGCTCCTCTATCATGTTTATGGAGCCGTCGTACGGAACGAACGCGCCGACGATCTTTCCGTTCTTTATCAGCTGCACGCGGACGCACTTTATGAGGCCCGAGTGCGGCTGCTTCTGCTGCAGCACGAACTTCTGGAGCACCAGCGCCTTTGCCATGGGCACAGTGCCCACGGGGTCATACTTCTGCTTGAGTTTGAAATATCTCCTCTTCCACCACTTCTTCAGAAGCCTCTGCTTCTTCCTCTTCCTTATAAGCTCCTTTGCTGCGAATTCTCCCTTTGGCAAATCATGCACCTATGAATATTCCTCGTTGAGTATGCCAGAATTACCCGGCTCCAGGACGGTCAGCGCGTTGACCGCGAACGGCCTTCCGCACAGTGCCCCAAGGTCCACGGAATTGCCCTCGAAGCGAATGACCTTTATACCGGACACCTCGCAGACGTGTAGTATGTCGCCCACGGTGTCCTTCTTGCCCAAAGTGGCTACGACAACGGCCTTTGCCGTGGAATCGGATATGGTCCGCATCACCTCCCGGCTGCCGAATACAACCCTGCCGGTGTCTATGACAAGCCTAAGGTCGCTGTTAAGGTCACTCATGTCTATGCCTTTTGGTTTGGCCGAAGCCTCATTACCAGAACGCATCGCTACGTTCAAAAGTAAGCTCTATTATTCTGCACAAAAAGGTATATAAAGGTTATATCCGCCCTGATGCAAGCAATGCCGCGCCCGCGCAACGTCAAACAACTAACCCTATGATAGGTATATTAATACGCAGCCGCAAAAAGCTACTGGTTCCTATGGCGGAGATTATAGGCTACGGTGTGCACGTACCACACTACCGGATTAAGGTCGAGGAGATAGCCAGGGTGTGGAGCGAGAGCGCAGAGGGCATAAAGAAGGGCCTGAACATACGTGAGAAATCGGTTCCATCACACGACGAAGATGCGGCAACAATAGCCGTAGAAGCAGCGCGCCGCGCTGTAAGGCACTCGGGCATTGACCCGAAGGAGATAGGCGCGATTTACGTCGGATCAGAGTCGCACCCTTATGCTGTAAAGCCCACGGCCACAATAGTCTCGCAGGCCATAAGCGCAGGGCACAAACTGACCGCAGCGGACCTTGAGTTCGCATGCAAGGCAGGCACCGCGGGCATGCAGATGCTGATGGGCATGGCGGACAGCAAGATGATTAAGTACGGCATGACGATAGGCAGCGACACGTCGCAGGGCAGGCCAGGCGACGCGCTGGAATACACGGCAAGCGCCGGCGGAGCGGCATTCATAATCGGAAATGACAGGAAGGAATCCATCGCAACGATCCTCGATACGGTGAGCTTTACATCTGACACCCCGGACTTCTGGCGCAGGGAGGGTGCAGACTTTCCATCGCATGGCGGAAGGTTCACCGGCGAGCCCGCATACTTCCGGCACGTGATCAGCGCCACGAAGATGCTTTTTGAGAAGACAGGGCTCGCCCCAAAGGACTTCAAGTACGCAGTGTTCCATCAACCCAACGGCAAGTTCCCGCTCGTAGCAGCCAAGCAGCTTGGCCTCTCTGACGAGCAGATGAGGGACGGCCTGCTTACCCCTATAATAGGAAATACTTACTCTGGCGCATCGCTCCTGGGCCTTGCAGCTGTTCTAGACAAGGCAGTTCCAGGTGACAAGATACTCGTCACGAGCTTCGGCTCGGGCGCAGGCAGCGACTCGTTCGCTATAGAGGCAACAGACGGCATAGAGGCAAAGCGCGCAAGGAGCGACAAGGTCCTCGACATAGTGGACAACGGAAAGATATACATCGACTACGCCATGTACCTGAAGAACAGGAAGGGCATAAGGAAGTGATATGAAAAAGGTAGAAAGAATGGCGCATGATAATTCAACTGAATATACTGGCTGCATCGGCAGCGCAGCATACGTGGCATTGGGCGCTGTCGCCATCGTACTTGTCATCGCCGGGGCGGTTTACGTCCTGCAGCAGTCCAGAAGCCTTTCTTCAGGCTCAACAACCACGATTCCCGCAGCCACGACGACCGCAGCAGCCACTACCACGGTCAACAGCGTCAGGACCGTTTCGAATCCAGGCAGCCTGACCCTGGCCCAGATCTCGGGCTATCCAAGGTGCGATCTAAACCGCACATACAACACGACATTCGTCTGCAGCGTAGGCGACACGATAGCAAGCAACTACACGCTAATCATGTCCTCTGTAAATGCAAACGGCACAGTGTCGTTCTACTCGTACACGATACCGGGTGCCCTGGTGCCTAACGCTACATACCCGTCTACCGCAGTGGTCTACGCGATCGGTGCTGTAATAGGAAACGAATGCGGAATGAAGTTCACGCTGCTCAACAGCAGCTATCTGGGGCAGTATATAACCATAGGGGCTTCCCACAGCAGAACCCGCTGCCCAACATAGGACAAGTGATTGAATGAGAGATGTTGCAATTATAGGGGTCGGCTTAACGCGCTTCGGCGAGCGGTGGGAGCACGGAATGCGCGAACTGATGGCCGAGGCAGGGATACATGCGCTTGAAGATGCAGGCATAACAAGCAAGGACGTCGAGGTGGTGTACGGGAGCACGATGGCGTCGGGTCGCTTCATAGGCCAGGAGCATGTCGCAGCGCTTCTTTCGGATCAGTTGGGTTTCAAGAACATACCCGCTGTGCGCATAGAGAACGCATGCGCCAGCGGGGGCAGCGCGCTCCGCCAGGGCTACCTCGCAGTAGGCAGCGGCATGCATGATATAGTCGTCGTCGGCGGGGTCGAGAAGATGACCGACGTCACTACCGGCGAAGCGACAACTGCCTTGGGCGGCGCCGGCGACCAGGAATGGGAGCTTGCGCAGGGCATAACCTTCCCCGGGCTCTATGCGCTCATGGCGAAGCGCCACATGCACGATTACGGTACCACCGAAGAGCAGCTTGCGGCAGTGTCAGTAAAGAACCATCTGAATGCAGTAAACAATGAGTATGCGCAGTTCCGCAAGAAGATATCGATACAGGACGTCATGAACTCGAAGATGGTGGCCGAGCCCCTCAAGGTGTTCGACTGCTCCCCGATATCCGACGGTGCTGCCGTCGCAGTCCTTGCGCCTCTTGAGATAGCAAGGAAGTACAACGACACGCCTATCCAGATACTCGCAAGCTCTCAGGCAAGCGACACGCTCGGCCTTGCGGAGCGGGAAAAACTCACAGAGATAAAGGCCACCCAGATAGCTGCGGCAGACGCGTACAAGAGAGCAAGGATGACGCCAAAAGACATAGGAATAGTCGAGGTTCATGACTGTTTCACCATTGCAGAGGTGATGGCAATGGAAGACCTCGGATTCTACGAGAAGGGCAAGGCAGCAAAGGCCATAGCAGACGGAGAAACCGCGCTGGGCTCAAAGCTTTCAGTAAACACGAGCGGCGGCCTGAAGGGATGCGGCCATCCCGTCGGAGCAACAGGAATAAAGCAGGCGTGGGAGATAGTCACGCAGCTGCGCGGCGAGGCAGGCCAGAGACAGGTCAGCGGCGCAGAGGTAGGCATGGCTCACAACGTCGGAGGAAGCGGTGCAACAGCGGTAGTCCACATAATGAAGAGGGCAAACTAGTGGTGCAATGGAGAGATCGTCGGCAAGCATGTGGAGGAAACTGAATTCGCGGTACAATCTTGTGGGCACAGAGTGCGAGAACTGCAAGACACTGTATTTCCCTTCGAGGATAGTGTGCAAGAACTGCGGAAGGCAGACTAAGATGCGCGACAAGACGTTCAAGGGCACCGGAGAAGTGTACTCATTCACAAAGATCCACGTGCCTGCGGAAGCATTCCGAGAGGACGCCCCATACACGGTCGCGGTCATAAGGCTCGATGAGGGCCCAATGGTTGAGGGCCATATCGTCGAGTCTGACAAGGAGGTAAAGATCGGCACTAAGGTTAGGCAGGTGTTCAGGAAGATGCTCGTCGAGGAGGAGGAGGGCCTTATACATTACCACTTCAAGTTCGAGCCTGCCTGAAACGCCGCAGTCTGATTCCTGACAGCATTGCGGTCATTATCCCTGAGAGTATCCTTGCGTGGGCATTCTCATTTCCCAGCTCCATGGCCTTCTTGCAATAGTCTTCTGCGTACTCCGCCCCCCTCACGCATATTCCAAGTATCGCAACGGCGTATGTAACCTCTGGCGTCACTATGAGGTCCTCGATGTCTCTCCTTCCATAATTCTCTCCTGCCATCTCGGCATATACCGTATGAACTCCGTACTTCTTGGGTACGAAAGCATCTATGAGCGCATATTGCACAGCGGCAAGTTCTCTCTCCCCATTCATAAAGTCTTGTATTCCCTTTAATGCATTGACGAACGTGCGCGGGTTTTCCTGCTTTACATCAGTGTCGCTCAGGTACAGGCTTCCGGTCCTTCCGTCCTTTGTGCTCCACCGCTTATGTGTGTCCTCCTTGAATGCCTGCCCAGCCGCAGTTTCAGCGTCTCCGAGGCGCATTGCAAGTATGCTTACTGGCAGTGACGAGATTGTGCTCTTGTCACACTCCCCCGGGCCCCTTGTGAACTGCCCATCGGAATCCACTGGCACATGCTTCTTGATCGCCTCGAAAAGCTCCAGTGACTTCCTGAATAATTCCTCTTCCCTGGAAATATTGCCTGCCCTCCCGTAGTGGTCGCTCATCATGCTGTAAAGTAGCGCGCCGCTGGCAGAGAGGTTGGTGTGCTCTGGCTCGTTTGGCCCTTCAACAAGCATGCCGTGCGGGCCCTTCTTCAATGATTCAAGATAAGCCAGCGAGTCGATGGCGTTCTTAAGGTACCCATTGCGCTCCTCAAGGGTAAGCGGTTTCCTTTCAGGATTCTGCCCCTTCCTGATTGCAGACTTGTAGGCTGATTGATGCACTGCCGGCCTTGCCGCTTCCCTCAAATGCTGCTTGCCAATGTCGCCTGCGCTGCCGGCTCCCCTCCACTTGCCGCTTTCATGAAGCGTCTTCATGCCTTCCACCTGATTGAGTGCGCACAATGCTGTGCATTGGCCCTACCCTACGCTGCCGAAGCAGCCTATTCCCCTATAGCTATACAACCGTAAAGTATTTATGGGTTTGCAGAATTCTCAGGCAGGACGCCTTATGCGTCGTCAGAACCTCCGGTGCATGTTTATCTATGCGGGCGTAAAACCCACACCCCTCAGGGATGGGAGGAGTCACAGACTCTTTCAAGGTCTTCAAGGTTCCCGCTGGGCCTCTTCTTCTCGAACTTGCAAAGAAGTGCAAGAACGCAAAGGAACATGACAGATATCTTGCACTTCATGCAGCGAGTGAAGGATATGGAATTCCGTTGATTGCAAAGATATTCTGCGTAGACGCAGATTCAATCTACAACTGGACAAGGCGATGGGAGGAAGAAAAGACCCTTGAAGACAAACCAAGAAGCAGTAAGCCTCCTGCATTTTCTGAGGCGGAAAAGAGAGAGCTGAAGAGACTGATAGACGAAAACGATCCGAGGTCTCATGGAATAAATGCTTCTTTCTGGGACTGTACAGAACTGAGCAAGTACTACCCTCTCAATGACAAGGACGTTTCTGGGGATACCATAAGAAGGGCCCTTTGAAATGGGTGCTCATTATGTCAAGGCCCAGTTTGACTACAAGGAGGCAGACATAGAGAAGCAACGGAACTTCGCGCGGATGTTCTTTAACGACATGAAGAAACTGACAGACAAGATTGCCCTGTTGTTCGAAGATGAGATATCTACCTGTACGACACCACACAAAGGATATGGATGGACATTCAAAGAGAGATTGGTAATACAGACTCCACAAGCGCATAAAGAAAGACTGAACATGTTTGGCGCAACAAATCCTATCGATGGAAGAAGAGTACATATGTCCTCCAGTATTGCAAAGGCACCTGCATTGATAAGGTTCATAGAGAAGGTTCTCAGAGTTTATGCAAAGAAGAAAGAAATATGGATTTACCTAGACAACGGACCTGTCCATAAATCAAGACTGTTCAAGGAATGGCTGAAGGCGCACCCGAACGTCAAAGTCAGGCGGATGCCATCCTACTCCCCAAACCTGAATCCTCAAGAACAGATATGGGGATACGACAGGAAGAAGTTCGTGAACAATCAGGTATTCGACAATGCGAGGCAACTACGGATGCGATTGGATTGGTTTGTGCGGCGTTTGAAACCAGACACTGTGAAGAGCGTCGCCTCCCTGATTCCGATAGAGGCGCTTCTGAGTTTTCAGGCATAGCCTGTCGAATTACTTTCGCGGTTGGCCATATATCAGAGATGTCAAGTTGGATCCGAATTGGTTCAAAATATCCTTCACAACAAAACATATAGCCCCATCCAGATTCGAACTGGAGTTTCCAGGTCCAGAGCCTGGCATCCTTGACCACTAGATGATGGGGCTATAGCGCTATACTTTTATTGGAAAAGGTATTAATACTGTTGCCAACCGCGCGTCGCGCTGCCTCACAACCTCTAAATTCCTTTGCAGGCATATTATGTCCATATGTCCAGTTACCGCTCTTACATACCAACCTCAAAGGAGGCAATAGATCTCGTCATAGCGGTAGCAGCATTATCCGTAGGATTCGCACTCGCGCTTTCAGGAGGGCTTCAGGGCATCAAGGGCTTTACCTTTGTGCTGCCCATATCCTTTGTCGCCATAGTAATCTCGTTTCCATTGCACGAGTACATGCACAAGATAATGGCGCAGCGATTCGGCGCCATAGCAGCGTTCAGGCGCTCCGACACAGGCATAGTGCTTACTATCTTGACTGGGCTGTTCGGGTATCTGTTCGGGATGCCAGGCGCAACCATGATCTACACGAACTCGTTCACTGTCAAGGAAGAAGGATATGTGTCACTGGCAGGGCCCCTGTACAACTTCGCGGTTTTCGCCGTGCTTTGTGCCGTTTCATACCTACCATTCATACAGTCAAGCGCGTATCTCCTGCAGGCGATATCCTTCATACTGTACATAAACCTCTGGCTCGCGTTCTTCAACATGCTACCAATGTACCCGCTCGACGGAAGCAAGGTGCTGCGCTGGAACAAGCCGGTATACGCCATAATGATGGCGGTCATTGTAGCACTCCTGTTCCTCATAGCTGGCATCGGCATAGTCTACAGCATAATTCTAGTTCTGATCATCGCCTTCTTCATGTCGTTCATGTACCGGGGCATGATATTCAGGGGACCGTGAGACTTCTAACGCTGCTTCATAGGCACGCATATAAATCTGAAGAAACGAGGTTTTTCTGTGGTAATGATGCATAGGACTGCCATCCAGACGGCATCAGCAAAGAAGCCCTTGATAGAGTGCATCAGAAACGGGCATTCAGGCGAAGTCCATGCTGCACTGCGACCCGGAGCAAAAGCGGCCCTTGCGGGCGTTGCCGCAGCCATTCTGCTTCTTGGCAACTGCTTTCCTTCTGTCTTCAACGAAACAGCCATATCAAAGACAGGCATTCTGGATGAGAGCGCCTCCCTGAAAAATGACGTTTCGCGGATTCCACGAGCGCTGGGAAAAGAGAGGTCCAGAAGCCTGCCTTATCCGACAGTGGGCGCCCCTACAATGCTGCAATCTATAAACGGGGCCTATGACCAGCAGGAGTTCGTTGTCTTTACCGGCCCATTCAGGAAAAAGAAGCTCACTACGGTAGTCAACGCCGTAACCCAGACGGGCGAGCGCACCCTGCTATTCTCCGAGCTTCTCAACGGATACACCGACAAGGGTTACTGGTGCCAGGCAGGAGTCGAGCAGAACTACCTACGATCGTGGATGAAGGGCCTATTCTACATGCATGTCGAGGTGTTCAACAGGGATGCAAAATCAATAAACGGCAATTACGGGCGCATAGCGTTCTTCAACGGGCCGGTGTTTGACGAAGACGAGGTCAAGATAACCGTGGAACTCAAAGGCGGCATGTTCTGCGCGAGGGCAATAGATCTTTCAACGAAGGCAAGCGCATGCTATTCCACTCCTGCAGAGGGCTCCTTCTTCATTGGCGACTACAGCAAGGAGCACATAACCAACTCTACGGGATTCAGGTTCACCGGATTCATGAACGAGGCTTACCATCTGTTACCGAGCGCAGGCATCTTCGAGGCGCCCGTGAGCTACAGGATGTTCTGGTCTCCGCTGTTAGTGACCGCGAAGGAGGACTACATGCCGGCAAAGATAGCCTGGAACCGATGGTACGCCGATGCAACTCTGGATGGCAGGATAGACGAGGCGGTCGCATTGAAGCAGGCGGCATCCACGGACAAGGAAGCAAGTCGCTTTATAAGCTCGGATGTAACGGTCACTTTCGGCAGCAACGAGATAACGATAGGGAGCGAGCCCTGAAAAAGCATATATATGTAAAAAACAAACACAGGTGCATGACCATCGGAAAAATAATGGCGAGGCCCGACAGCAGCACAGGGGGCGTAGCACTGCACCCCGTATCTGATTCGCTCAGGCTTTTGCGGTTAGCTGTCGAGGCCAGGAGGTCCGCGCATGGCGACGTGTACGATGCCGTAAGGCACGCCGCCGAGCTCTCAAAGCTTATTGACCTGATGTCTGTAAGGGCGAGCATAGCCCTTGCCGTTGCCTTGGAAAATGAGGCAGCCCATTCAGAAGCGTTTGCTTCAGGGGCACAGCCGTGCAATCCCGTGGGGGTGATACGCAAATCAGCGCTGTTCACCACAGAAGACATCTCTATAAGCCTTTACGGATCCGCGGCAACAACAAGGATTCAGGCGGCAGACATAATGCGCAGGCTCATATCAGAAAAGGGCAGTCAGCTCGAGGAGTGCATGGGAGAAAACGCATTGGCGAAGATGGCAGACCGGAAGACGGTCAACCTCTCCCTGGCAATGGACGATTTCATCCAAGCGGCAGAACGGAGCAACATGTCCGGAGACAAGGCTATCCATCTTCAAAGCGCTCTCCGAATAGCGAAGGAGCTTGGCCTTGGAACAAAGGCAAGTGAAATAAATAAGGCACTGCATGGCTGCGATAAGGCGGCGCAGCACACATCCAATTGGACAGTCGCGGGAAGCGAATCTGCGTCCTTCGACGCGGAATAAGTGATTTGATGACATCTGCGCTTTACATGACTATTCTGATGGAATACTCGGATAAGCCAATGCAGAACCAGTTGCTCTCGGAGACGCCCAAGGATCTGGTCTCTGTCGGCTGGATGGTTTATTTAAAGGCATTACTGCCTGAACAAAACGATGAACATGGACGCAGAGAAGAAAAGATTGAGGAATCCCTCGCTGACATCCCTTATCCGCGCCGGAGACATAGGGCGCGTGGCGAACAACGCGCAAAAGGCAATGGGCGCAGGGAATGCCAGTGAGGCGTTTAGAAGGACCGAGGAGCTCGTCTCAAGGCTCTCCGGTGCGCTGAGAATAGCCACGGCACTGCGTAGCGAACTTCTGGATTCTCTACGTCGCAACGGAAGGGCAGAGCCTACGACGGACAGTGGGCATGATTTACAGAAATCTGAATCGCATTAAAGAAAATGGCCGCGTGATTTAACGTCATCAACAAGGCGGAAGCGTCCACCACTGGAATTTGCCGAGAGGTTCGGGAAATTCAAGAAGGGGCGGCATAGCTGGACTGACGAGAGCGCAGACGAGCACCTAAAACTGGCAAGGAACGTTAGACGTCCGCACAGGAGCCTACCTCCCAGAAAACTGAGAAAAAGATTCAAGGAAACTGTGCGGAACAGACACGCTATATTCCAGGCCTGATCAGCATGCCGAAACCTATATGAAGGTAAAAACGCAACTACTAAGTGTGGTAAAATGGCAGCCAAACGTCTCGGAGGATTTGCAACAGAGCACGCAAACGACCAGTCAAGGAAGCAGGCGATGGAAATATTTGCCAGGATACCACTGCGTGGCTTCGCATCAGTTCTCGTTAAGTACGATGAAAGGAACAACGTCGCAGGAGCGGACACCAATGGCCCTTCCCACAACCTGAGGGAGATGCCCCTAACGCTAGACATAACCGCTGGCAGCGAACGTGTTTCTATTGTAGTTGATCCTTCATGCACCGAGGCTGAGATTAAAGCGGCCTTGAATGAAGCAAGGCGTCACGAGAAGTTGCATCCGCTCCGAGAATTTGTAAGGACAAACGTAAAAGGGTTACAATGGCACGAACATCCGCGAAACCAGGAAGAAGGCTATACCTCTCGGGAGTAACCTGGCAGGAAATGAAGGCGGAGTTGCGTCTGGCAGACCCGCAGCTCAGAGCTCTGGTAAATTCTATCAGGCTAACCAAACTTGCACTTACGAAAGGGGCTAAAAGGGCGTAATAAAGGCAACCGTTGCGCCTCTATTGATTTAATATCAGGAGAATTCCCCCAACCTCGTTGGGGGTCGCCTAATCCTCATAAATAAACATTTTCCTATCATAAATACTTTGACGGCGATGGCGCCCCATATGATTTTCCGTTTTGACAGTTGGTTATTGTGGCAGTGCAAAACAAGAGACTTATCGAAGTAGATGTTCGGAAACTCACTGCTGAACTGCTAAGGCTCCCGAGAGGCGCAGATTAGACCTTTGTGAACATAGGGCAAATACTTATAAATCTATAAGTCTATAAAATTATAGATTATATGGTAAAAACCATCGCAATCTCTGATGTTACCTACAAAGAGATATCAGAGATAAAACAGGAACTTAACAGCGTCAGTATGGACGAGACATTGAAAAGGCTCATAACCGAGTATAAACGGCTCCTGAAGCAGCTTTCCATAAAGGGCCTGTTTGCATTAAGCAAGAATGACAAGACCACAGTTGAGCAGCTTCTTGCGGATAGGAGGAGATATGGATGGCCGAGAGAGTTGTACTAGATACCAGTGCATTGATAGAGATATTCGACAGGAATAAGCACAGGAACTTACTTGATAATGACTGTCAGATATCCATAGTAAGTGTTTACGAGTATATACGCTATAAAAAGGAGAAGGAAGGGGCAAAGCTCTTTCTGGAGGGCGCATTCGAGACCTTCGGGCTCAGCAATCCAATAATACTCATGGCTGCAAGGATATTTATTACGCTCAAAGAGAAAGGCATTACTGTAAAGGAAAACGACGTGTACATAGCCGCGACAGCACTGGTCAACGGCGCAGACCTCTACACCAAAGACAAGGATTTTCTCGAGATAAGGAAGCATTTTAAGGATCTCAGGATAAGAATGCTTAGTTAAGGCAAGAATATCTTCGCATCTCCAACATAATCCTAGAACGTAGAAACGCGTTCACAAAAGGGGTATGCGGCAACTAAATATACTTTGGATTTAACTAAATTAAACTCATAGTTAAACTTAAATATCTTGTCTCTCATAATATCCTCATGGAAACCGAAGAAATGGCACTGGTAACCGCAAGAAAGCTAGGAGGCTCCATAGTTGTCAGCATACCAAAGTCAATAGTCGAGCACGAGGGCATCGTACCTGGTGAATTGATACGGATTATTGTCAAGAAGGCGAGGAAGAGCTGGTTCGGCGCATTCAAGGGTGCAGGCCACATGACGAGAGAGGACGAGTTGGATGAGCAGATACGTGATTGATTCTTGGGCTTGGATCGAGTATCTTGTGGGCAGCGAACCCGGAAGGAAGGCCAAGGACATTATCGAGAATGAGGACATACTAACAAGCATAGTGACTGTCGCGGAGATCACATCCAAGATGGCCAGGGCAGGAAAGGACGTAGATTCTGTATTCAGCTCAATCGCATCGTTGTCAAAGATAATCGTCGGAAATCCGGAGTTTGCAAAAGGCGTTGGCATACTGCATTCACAGGTAAAGAAAAAGATTCCAAATTTCAGCCTTGGAGACGCGTTTGTTTTGCATACGGCAAAGACGCTCAATGCAAAGGTCCTGACAGGAGATTCTGACTTCAAGACCATTAAAGAGGCCGTCATGCTGAAATAGTATGCTATTGGCATCTTTTTAGCATTTCCAACATAATCCCAGAATGCAACAAAGGAGAGTCTTCAAACGTTTAGCAAGGTATAACGATGTTTGACGCATGGCTACCATTGCCATGCAGAATCTTCCCGAATCATTCATTCAGGAAGGCAAATACATCCTTGGTTCTCAGT
>JAKAVL010000044.1 GCA_021817305.1 Microcaldota archaeon
GAAGAAACCCAGAATCAATACGCGCAAACGGCGCATTCCTCAGAGACGAGATGCGCCTCACACCAGAGAAGATTGCCCAACAAGCATCACTCCTCGGAAGAAACCCAGAATCAATACGCGAGAAGTTCAAGTCGTTGGTAAGGGACGGAGTAACTGAAAACAGAATCAGATGCGACGCTATCCTTCTGGGAATGAAAAGGAGCACCGCACTGAAACGCGTCAAGACTGCATAATGCTTTGTGCGTACCTGCTTACTTGTACCTGAGTATTGCGCCTATGCCCGAATAGCCCATGTTGAACTCCTTGCCGTAGGAGCTTTCATCAGAAACGAAGACTATCTCAGCGCCCGCCGACTCCGCCAGCTCCACAAGCTCCTCAACGGCGTCCTTTGCGTCAACGACCTCGAGCCTTCCACCATCGGAGTGCTTCTCCTGCCTGCTGCTTCCCGTTTCTATGGCCTCGAAGGTACTGTTGCAGGAGCTGCACTTGTACGTTACCGTGTGCACCTCCAGCTCGCTTCCCAGTATCAGGGTAGCGACCTTCTTTGACTCTAGCGCCTTCCTTGTCTCTTCGTAGCCGTATACCGCAAGCCCCTTGCGCACGCGCTCCTGCATGAAACGCTCTATGACCCTGCGCTCCTTCGCGGCTTCCTGCTCCTTGAGAAGCTCATCGGCCTTCTCCACGATCTCCTGAAGGCCAAACTCGTCAGTGTAGCCAGTATCGAACACCCCGAGAATCTTTATCTGGTAGTTGAGCGTGTTGCCCTTTATGAAGCCCTCCTTCGCCGGCCCAGGCCCTCCTACAAGCACTCCCCTTATCTTGAAGTCGTTTCTGGTGAATAGCTCATTCACGACCGCGCTTATGCGCGCGCTGTACTCGTGTATGCTCTCCTCACGGCCCCTTGCGAACCTCTGCGCAGACTGGCCGCCCTTGCGCACCTTCGCGTGTGCGAGCGAGTTGAGTTTATGTATGACTTGTATGTGCGTGCCCTTCAGCGTCGCGATTGTCGCTTCGCGGCCATCCATCACGACAAGACAGTACGTGTCCTTGTTGTCTAGGATCGCTTCAAGCGGCTCGAGAATGAATGTCGAGTCGCATCGGTATATGTTGACGCCCAGCGGAGTCGGGGGCTCTATCGAGAAGAGCTCAATCTGCGACTTGCTCTGGTTGTCCGATATATTGCCTGCGAAAACCGCAATGCCGTTCTTCGGCGTGGTCCTGAAAAGCCTGAGGTACTGTATTATCTTGTCTATGGCGCTCTGCACGTTCTGCCTCGTGCTCTTGCTCTTTATGTTGCCTGACTGGCTGTGCTCGTCGCGCAGCCTTGCTATCTCCGCATCGAGCGAAAAGCCCGCAGGAACGTATATGCTGACGAGTTCCGTGCCGTAGCCCCTTATGCCCTTGAGGCGCCTTATCTCGCGCAGCATGTTGTACTCGTTCTTCATGCTTACCGCTTATACATTGTCGTCTTTGTTTATAAGTCTTATCCTTTTGCCGCCATGCCCTCCAAACAAGCTGCTTTTACAGAAGGTTTAAATACTTTACTAAAGTAAAATAGTTATACAAAGGTATAAGTGATTCTGATGGAAAGTAGAAGAACAATGCTGAAGAAGATGTTCGGGGAGGCTCTGAGGATACCTATTCCGGCGCTCGCCGCCTACGCTCTGTTTGCCAGGGTGGCGTCCGCCTCTTACTCGTATCCTGCATTTGACATAATCTCAACGCTAAACGGCATCCAGAACCTGCTGATGCACATAGGGCCTGTGCTCAGCGCGGTGCTATTCGTGACTGCTGGCGTGTTCTATGCGATCGGGCAGCTATTCCCGAGCTACAAGCGCGCTAGCCTGCACAGCGCCTCGATAGATATCATAATCGGCGCAATAATCGTAGCCGTGCTTTCTGTTGCCGCAACCGGCCTCGCAGTCGCATCGACGGGCCTCCTGTCGAACATGACTGCGAACGCGCTCTGAGCGGACGGTGGTTGCATTGCCTCTAAGCTCCTATGCCTTCAGCATCTCGGTATACGTCATCGGCATCATGATTGCCATCGGCGGCATAATACTGGGCATAGGCTATGCAGCCAACGAGAAACGGATGAAGGAGTTCGGCAAAAAGGAGCTGCTCGAATCCGTGGTAAACGGCGCAATAGTCGGCGGAATATTCCTGCTTTTTGCGCCGCATGGCGCAATAACCGGGCTTATAAGCCAGGCCACTCTGTCTGGGAATACGACCCTCAGCTGCGATGCCTTCATGGCCACCAATCCCTCCATGTGCCTGGCGTATGATTATCTGATAAGCCCAAGTGCGTACACGTTCATGGGAGAAACGCACAGCTCGGTACTTTCCACCGCAAGCGGCACGATTGCAGAACTTCTGCTTCTCAACGGCGTGCTTGGGATAATAGCTGGAGTGAAGCTGAGCGCCGTGGTCGTCTCGTTCCAGTTCTCTTATGTGTTCGCTCCAATAATAAGCGAGCTGCAATACATAATAAAGATGCTCGGGACCGTTGCGATAAGCGCGGTGGTCCAGGCCTCGGTGCTGGAGGTCGCTGCCATAGGCTCCCTCACCGTACTTCTGCCTGCAGGGATAGTGCTGCGCACGTTCTACCCGACAAGGAAGCTCGGGGGCTTCCTCATGGCCACGGCGATTGGCCTTTACGTAGTGCTCCCGATGTCTTACGTGCTGAACGCCACCCTGGTGAACGAGTACTCTGCCTCGCTGAGCCCCACGGGGACAAGCATAACGCAGATAATGGGGAGCGCAACAAGCCTCAGGGACAGTCTGCTTGGAAGTCAGCAGCAGCTAAACGCCACGGACTCCGGAGTGGGATTTTCCAGCATAAACTCTGCGATAGCGAGCATAAGCGGTGCAATCTCTGGACTGATAAACTGGCTGCTCAATGAGCTCGCGTACCTTATAGTGTACGCATTCGTGCTCCCTATATTCAGCCTTATAATCACCGGAATATCGATTCGCGAGATATCAGGGATTCTCGGCGCCGAAGCGCATTTCGGGAAGTTCAACATACTGTGATGACATGGAAGAAGCCGAACTCCTGAATAGGGCATATTCGTACGCGTTCTATGCCGCAGCTGCGGTAGTGGTGGCGCTCAGCACGGCATTCGGCTCATTTCCCGGCCTTCTCGCATCAGGAATCCTGATGCTTCTGTCGGCTTTGTACTTCAAGTCAGGCCATATAATAAACAGCCTGCTCATCAAGCGCTCTAAGGTGATAGCGCTGCGCAACGACTACAAACTCAGCAGCAATCTCGCATCGCTCACCAGGCGCCATGGCGCGGTGTACGACTCATTTTCACTGGCGGCCCTGAGATTCGATGGGCCCATCGACATCCCTGCAGATTCACTGCGCACCCTCTTCGAGGGCATTAGGGAGCCTTTTGAGTTCTCCTTTTCGGCCATGCAGGCCGACAAGAAAAGGCTGATTGATGCGCTTGACACCAGGCGGCGCATGAAGGAGATAAGCCTCTCAAGGCTGGATTCAAGAAAGTACGACAGGTCAAATCAGCTGAAAAGGGAGATACAGCTAATAGAATCCGACATAGAGACGATAAGCAAGGGCGGCAGTGCATTCGACACCGTAGTGAAGCTCAAGGCCATGTCGACAGCAGACAGCGAGGCAGAAGCAGCAAGGCAGTCGCTAAGGTCACTTGAGAGGATATGCGACTCCTTCCTTGCTGCGACGAAGCTCGGCTATGATATAATAAAGGGCGAGGAGCTCCTAGCCCTGGCAGGCGCATCGCAATGAAATATGGTCATCTTATAGGTTCAACATCGCTCTCGGGCCTTGCCGTGCTCCCGAAGTTCTCGGGCCAAAGCTACGCAACAGCGCTACAAATGTCAAGGTCCGGAGTATTCATAGGATTCTCTGAAAAGGGCAACATGCCCTTCTTCCTCGACGCGGCCTACGCCATGAACCCTCATGTCTTCATCGCGGGGATGAGCGGCTCGGGAAAGACGTTCCTGACAAAGAACATCATGCTAAAGCTGTTTGCGGTTCTTGGCCACCAGGTTGTGCTTCTCGATTTCACAGGGGAATACCTGGAGTTTTCAGAGTTTGCAAACTGCTCCAGATACCGCTTTAATGGCCTAGGGGACATCCTCTCAAAAAGGAAGCCGGTGCTACTGTATGTTGGCCTCTCCGAGATGAAGAGCGCAGAACGCATCCCCATTGCCGCAGGCATTGTGGCGGAGTTGACCGAGGTAATGCGCACGCGCCTGCACCGCAAGGACATGCTCTTCATAATACTTGATGAGGCCTGGAAGCTGTTGCTGAAGGACAAGTCCCTCAGCACCCTTGTTCGCGAGGGCAGGAAATATGGCACAGGCATGATCCTCGCATCGCAGCTCATAGAGGACATGGAGCTCGGCATGCTGTCAAACATAGCGACGCTCTTCGTGTTCAGGATGCAGAACAAGGCAAGCCTGAAGAAGCTGGAGCTCAACTACCAGATAAATCCTGACGAACTGACGAGGGTGCAGAATCTCAACGTCGGTCAATGCCTGGTGGTTCAGCTCAGCAAGTCAAAGGCAAGGGGCGTGTTCTTCCTGGGAAAGGTCGCGGGGCTATCTATAGGCTCTGTTGTCAAGCTGATTAAAGGTGGCAAGATGGTAGAGATAGAATACAAGAGACTTGAGGGCATTGTGCTCTCGCTGGCAAAAGCGGATCCATCGGCTCTGCTCTCCAAGCTGAATGCTGACAAGGCAATGGAGCTCCACAAATTCATGGCCTGGCTTATGCGCCTCGGAGCAGACAGGCTGGAGATACTGTCAAGGATGCGCTCCCTGGGGATAAACGACAGCGACACCGCAGATTCGTTTGCCGCTGCTGTAGGTGAAGAGCACGGAGTTGCATAGGCGAGACGTAAGCACCTCGGGCTACCTGATGTCAAGGCTTAGGCTATCAGGCACCCTGCACGGCGTGAAGAAGCTGCAGAACATGCTCGAGGCCTTTCCCTCGCTACGGCAGCTTTCGTACGGCACAGCACTTAGGTATCTGATAGACGAGCCTGACGCGCAGTCGAAGTTCTATATAGCCGAATTCGCAAAGGACTTCATAGCAGTGGAGATATACTCAAGGAAGGCGCCCACCATCCTCATGAAGGAGGGCATGCTTCGCCTCCTTTCCCTCGCCTCCTTTACCAGCAGCGTTTATGAATTCGACATAAAGAGCATATTCCCGTACCTGATAGACCTCCTCGCAATTGAAAAGACCAGCTATCTCCCGGGAACAATAAAGGCCGTCGAGATTCACGGGCCGGAGCTCGTGCTTTCGAAGAGGATACTGCAGCTCAAGGGGGAGAACCAGCTTCTAAGGGAGAAAGAGGCATCGATGGGCAGGACCATGACCAACATTGCGGCAATGCTGCTGCGCACAAATTACCGCGGCGTGTGCAGGGTAAGCAGCATATCCTCAGAGACTGGACTTGGCGAAGACGATGTGCGCAGCGCGCTAAAGCACGCATGCCTTTCCGGAGGCAGCATAAGCTGGCGCAGCAAGGACGAATTCAGCATAAGCTGGTGAAATGGCATACCTCCTGCAGTACCTCTTAGACATCCTGCCGCTGATTGTCGGAGTGTGCATAATGTACCTATTGCGCTCGGTACGCCTTGGCCGGACAACAATAGAGCTCATTCCGACTCAGGATTTTCCGAGATCAGCCCCTCGCCAGACCCCGCAGATCAAATTCCCTGTAAAACATGAAGAGCCCGCACCAAACCTCGGAGCAGAAATCTGCCGGGAAGGGCCGCAACGCAACGGAGCTGGGAATTTTACCGTTTTCAACGGCCATGCCTGCCCATCAAATCCCTCTCCCAAGGACGCCATGATGTCAGGGGCCGCCCGCGATCTTATGATTATCTCCGGGAACGACCCGAAAAATCTGCGAAAGGATTTTTACTTCACCAACCTAGGGATATTCGATGCCTTTGGAAACGGAATGTTCTCAAGCAAAGGCACGCATTCAAAGAAACTGCGCATTCCAAACCGCCAGGCAGGAAAGGTATATGACGAAATCCTAACGTTTGGCGGAAGAGGCGCTGCGCTCTTTCACTTTGTAAACGGTTACGGGGTCGAGTTCATATGACTCCTATAAAGGATTTTTTCATAATAGCCGTCGACGCCGTTTCCCTACTATGCAGCGCCACCCTCCTCGCGCTCACGTTTTACCTCCTGTTTTCCAAGACCCAAAGGCTTCGCGAAACCATTGCCTCAAGGCTCCTAAGCTTCCTAGTGGTTCTCGCAGTCTCCTTCGTGCTTCTGAGGCTGTTATGATGGATTTCACGCATTTCTACGGCAGCAATAGAAACAAAAGGCTAAAGTTGGCGGAGCTTTACGCAGTCCTTGCCCTGAATCTGTTCCTGATGGCATTCCTTCTGTCAGGAAACGCACTCTACTCGTCAATCGCATCAATTCCTGTCGCAGCAGCATTGTCCCTATCCCCCCTAAGCAACACAAACCTGAAGTTCGTGAAGCTCAATACGCTAACCCTGATGCTGGCTGCTACGTCTGTCGTCACGCTGATATCATTATCCTCCCCGAGATGGTGAAGTGGAAGCCCCAATTATAATGAAGTTCAAGCAGCTGCCGACCGAGATCGATTATCTACATTTCTTAGACTCGCTTTCCGGGTCCCAATTCATGCTTTGCCATGATCTGAAAACTTCAGCAACCTTCCTGATCACTGAAAACCGCAATGCAAAAGCCGGCATCGAGGGCATTGTCAAGGGCGCGAGGCTCGAGCCGGGCGACATTCCCGCGAGGCTACTGAATCCAACAACGTTCTTGCCATTCATACGCAGGGAAACAAGGGACAGGATCAAATCCGAGGCGGAGCCGCAGGCGTTCCACGACATTTACGATACTCTGCGCGGAGAGGATTCGCTTGCAATAGTGTCTTTTGTTCCAGCGGCGCACGAGACGCTCAACTCAGTCAGGGAGAAGCTTGAGCATGAACTCAGCAGCAAAGAAGTGAGGCTCAACAAGCCGCTTTCTGACTCATTTGGATGGAGCTCAGGCTCAACGCAATCTGATCTATACTACGAATCCGGGGAGAGAAACCTGTTGCTCTCTCTGGTGAATACTATAAACGAGGCAATGTCGGATAACAAGGTTGCGTACACCGTCTCCATCACCATATCCAAGCCCTCGGAAAGAATAATGCATTACATCAGGGCGCGTGCCCTCCTGCTTGAGAAGCTGAATCCCGAATCAGACGATATAATGTCACTGTATCGTGAGGCTCGCAATTTTCAGTCTATTCCGATATCGCGAAAGTGCGCATCCTCGCTGCTGAACTTCTCTGACAGGATACAGAGGAAGCGCGCAATACCGACCCTGCTTCAGGATTCCGCTGGCGATATAACCATTGGGACGTATGTGGAGGGCTCAGTGTACGATACGTTTGAAAGCATAAGGATGCCTGCGCAAAACCTCAATCTGGGGCTTATGGTTGCCGGGCTCCCCGGCACCGGAAAAAGCTTCGCCGCAATGGGCATACTCAAGCAGCTGCTTTCAGTCAAGAAACCCCTGTCAGTAGTCATCTCCCCAACGAGTGAGTGGAATGCGCTTTGCGACGGATTAGGGATGGCCGTCATCGACCTATACCATAGCGAGCTACGGTTCAACTTCTTCAGGTGCGCCGCAGGAATAAGCACAGAAAGATTCTACGAAAATCTTGCCATGCTCATGGCTTCGGCATCAGGCGCAGGACCGTATCGCGGCCCGATGGAGAAATGCCTTCTTTCCGCATTCAGGAAAATATACCAGGAAACAAGGGATCCCGACCCGACAGAAGTTTACAATGCCATAGAGGAGGCGGTAATCGAGAGGCACGCAAAGCGAAGCAACACCGGAGTAAAATACACGAAACACGGCGAGAACATAATCGCCGGACTGGAGAGCCTGCGTCTCATGTTGTTCAAGCGCCAGTTTGCGTATTCCGGCGGCGAGGATTTTGGTCTCTTGCTCAAAAGGGGCGTGGTATTCGACTTGTCCAGCGCGAGCAATAACATGAAGCCGTTCTTTTACGCTCTAATATTGAACCAGGTCTATAGCCTTGCCGATTCATTTGACATAATGGGCGACGAGTCCATCAGGATGGCCATATTCATAGAGGAGGCGCAGCTCATATTCGAGAACACGGAGCAATCTGCTGCAAGTGCGGATCTGAGGCAGCGTATACAGGACTTCAGGAAGAAGGGCATCTGCCTGGCACTGCTTACGCACAGCGTTAATGACATTAGCGTGTCGATAAGGCGGCTGTGCCAGACAAAGCTGTACTTCAGGCAGGGCGCGGATTCGGTGAGGTACGCAGTGGCAGACCTCGTCTTCAGCCAGGCGCTTCATGATGACATAGCAGACAGGCTGAAAACCCTGGAACAGCGCATATGTGCCGTCAGCTATATGACAGTATGCAACGGCTCAAAGGAACCGGCAAACCCGATTTTTATAAAGTCGCTGCATTTGGAGATGCCCGCGTACCGCGGCAGTTCAGTAACGGACTACAAGCCATCTAAGCCAGTAACATTAATCCGCCTGCAAGACAAAGAAGGAAAAGCGGTAGCCAATCAAAAGATTGAGCTTACCTACGTAGGGGAGAGGATGTCCTCGCTGTACACCGATGCTAACGGAGAAGCGTCTGTAACCGGGCTCCTTAAAGACAGGCCCTACAGGGTGGCTGTTGTCGGAGCAAAAAAGAAAGACACGAAAGTGTTCACGATTCTCGGCTCGAAGAAGAACGAGATAACGCTCGAGTAAAGCCAAGTTCTCAGTTCCTTATCTCATCCGCGAGCTTTATTCTCATTGAATTGATGGGCGCCACTGTCCCGCTGAACTTCTCGACTTGGATCATGGACTGGTGAAGAAGCAGCTCCTTATTGGTCACAGTCTGAAGGCCAAGCTCTCTTGCCCTATCAAGGAACACATTTAACCTATGAAATCCAGAAGCGTCTACCACAATTCCCCTGCATGTCACTTGACCGGAGATTTTTGCTGCAAGTCCCCATTGTTTTGGTGTCAGGGCGCACACGACTATATCAAACTCGCTGCCCCTCAGTTTCGGCGGCACGCGCGCGCTCACGCCGATTACCTCTACGCCTCTCTTTCTCAGGCCATACGCTATGGCCTTTCCAGTTGCACTTGCCCCGATAACTATTGCCTTTGTATTTCTAGAGATTACGAACTTCTTCCGTATCGCCCTCAATGCGCTCACGTACGAATAGTTGTAGCCGTGCAGCACGCCATTGTGCCTGATTATTGTATCCACGGCTCCTATCGCCTTCGCGGAATCGCTAATCTCATCCGGTTTCAGAAGCCTCACGGCCTCGATCTTATGCGGCTCGTCTATGCTGGCGCCGCTGACTACCTTATGCCTCTGCAGCCAGCAAAGCGCATCCTTTATGCTGCCAGCCTCGAGCTGAATGGATCTGGATGCTAATCCAAGCCTGTCATAAGCCGCATTGTGCATCATTGTCGCGAACCCGTCCGGCCTCTCGGGGCTTGTCAGATGCACGTACAGGCCACCATTCCCTGACCTAAGCACTCCCTTAAAAATGTCCCTGAGCGCAAGGCCCTCTGCGTCATACTCGGGCCGCTTCACAATTCTTACTGGCATGTGATTATGTTTACCGTTAGCCTTTGCTATCATCGCGGCATCAACCAGGAAGAAGAGCGCTGGCCCTTAACCCCAAAATCAGTATAGTATCAAAACAGACAAATTCTGCATGCAGCCGAAAATGCTTTTTGTCAAACACTTTAAGTCATCTGCTTTTCAATGCGAAAGCAACGCCTAATTCCTGAAGCATTAATGCCTGATAAAATCTTAAATCTTTCTGAACTGGGGATGTATAAGGGTCTTCAAGTCTCTACGGCCTATTCCTGCATCTCCGGGCCATTGCTGTATACAACAAGGGCAGCAATGAGAATTGCAGCCGCAATTCCTACAAGAAGCACGACCCCAAGACCTCCGGAGCCGACAAAGTAGCCAACGAGCCCTCCTCCTCCAGCCCCGGCTCCTACGTCAAAGTTCCCCCCGCCGGCGGTGAATGAGGCAACGAGGCCGGCTCCACCGCCCACCGCTGCACCCCCGACGCCGTACTGAAGTCCTGAAATCATGCTGTCAACGCCATCGGGCATATAACCACGCCAATATCCATGCGATGGGAAATTATATATTGCTGAGCCCATGGTGCGTAGAATGGATGCTTTGCCGCTGGTCGGATTTGAACCGACGGCATTCCGGTTTCTGCTTTCTCAGCTTTTGATCAAACTTTTTTCAAAGTCTGTCTTCAGCCGGACACTCTCCCGGACTGAGTTACAGCGGCACGTATCGCCCAAGAGTGCTTTAGGCTTTTATTTATATGTTCACAACGTATAAAAAGCGATGCTAATGGACGCTAAATGGGCAAGTCTGGGGCGCGCGTCAAACTACATAAATACCGAGGGTCTTGAGCTGCGGGACTACCAGCTCAACATAATACGCTCGGCCTTGCATCACGGCAACACGCTTGTGGTTCTGCCGACCGGCCTGGGAAAGACGCTCATAGGCACGGTTGTCGCAGCAGATGCACTGTCGAGAGGAAAGAAGGCGGCATTCCTAGTCCCGACCAAGCCGCTCGCCGAGCAGCATTTTTCCTCGATCAAAAGACTGCTGAAACTGAACGAAGGGGAGTTGCTTCTTCTCGTTGGCTCGGTAAACAAGAAGAACCGCGAGGAACTTGAGAGGAATGCCAAGGTCATCGTCGCAACGCCGCAGACGCTGTCAAACGACCTGAAGAACGCGCTCTTCTCGCTGGACGACTTCGGGTGCGTCATATTCGACGAGTGCCATCGCGCCGTGGGCAGGTATGCGTACACTTATGTGGCAAACGAGTGCTCCGTGCGCGGCATATCAGTCCTTGGGCTTACCGCATCGCCAGGCAGCAAGAGGGAGAAAATAACCGCGCTTGTAGACGCGCTGGGAATAAGGCATATAGAGGCAAGGTCCTCCAATGACCTTGATGTCGCAAGGTACGTCATGGCAAAGAACATTCACGTAATCGATGTAGAACTCAACGAAACCATACGCCGAATATCGCTTCTTCTCGCCCCCGAAGCTGAAGCGGCGCTCCGCAGTCTCAACAGGACCGGTCTCCTCCACTTCAAGAACTTCAACAACATACCGAAGGGAAGGCTGCTTCAGGTAGGCGACGAGATAAGCAGGATAAAATCCGACTACAAATTCGCAGCCATATACAGCTACGTCAAGCTCCTCAACGTGTCGCACGCGTACGACCTGCTCCGGTCAGAGGGCCTGTATCCCTTCTCAGTGTACATGGAATCCCTGGAGAAAAGGGAGAAGAAGAGCCGAGGCGTGGAGAACCTTCTCGCCAGCAACAACGTGCGCCGCGCCATCGAGATAGCCAAGGAGGCGATAAAAGTGGGCGAGGAGCACTCGAAGGTGTTCGCAGTGCTAGACATACTCAAGGATTACAGAGGCAGGAGCACCATGATATTTGCGCAGTACCGCTCGACCGTCAAGATGCTCGTGGACTACATAAGCAACAACGGCATCAGCGCAAGGGCATTCGTGGGCAAGAAGGAAGGCATCACGCAGGAAATGCAGAAGAGCACCATACAGGACTTCCGCGAAAGAAAATTCGACGTTCTTGTCGCAAGCTCCATAGGGGAGGAGGGTCTTGACATACCAAGCGTCGATGCCGTAATATTCTACGAACCCATACCGAACGAGATACGCAATATACAGAGAAAGGGGCGCACTGGGAGGTTCCGCGATGGCGAGGTGTATATAATATCAGCTAGGGGCACCAAAGACGAGGTTTACATGCGCGTGTCAAGGCAGAAAGAACTCAAGATGGCGTCTCTAATACGGAACGTAAACAGGTCGCTTGATGCGAAAAAGGCATCAAGCTTCACCGACGAGAAACAGAGAACCCTGTGATTAATAGGGATTTGATGCCGTGTAGTAGTCCACTGGCTTCTGTTCAAGGCTGAAGAGCGAGAGAACGAAAAGCAGCACAGTAACGATGTGGATTACGGTGCAGTACTCGCATATATGCCCCAGGACGTACTCTGCGTATAGTAGATAAAAGACGAAAACAAGGCCAATGGCATTGTACAACATCCTTATGTCCCTTCCTAGCGGTTCACTGACTCTTCCGCCCCCGAACGTGAGCAAAAGTATCGCGGTCTCGACAAGGAAGAATACGACCCCGTAGTCGGCAACCGGTATGCCCATTAGGTATCCATACGTGCTATTCAACACGCTGTTGCAGTTTACCAATCCAGAGGTCGAGCATGCGAGTGGCACATTGGTGTAATGCACTATAACCAAATATGCTGCCGTCAGAAGCCCTATGGCGGACAGGGCAAGCATGATTTTCTGTACCTGCTTCATGTCAAGAACCCACTGCCCGCCTTATGCTCTGCACATAAGGCTGCGAGCACACGCTGCTCGGCGTGTTGTTGTCGATGCTGCATATCTGCTCGGTAACCAGGTCAGCGGATCCCATTATGGACTGCGACTGCGCAGAAGAAGTGTTATACAGCTCCTGCGCTATGGCCGTCCAGTTCTTTGCGTACAGTATGCTGTAAGGGTCGTACGTGGCCCCGCTGAGGTATGAATAGTTAGCGAACAGAACGAATGGTATGGTCTGATTTACGTCATAGCGCGCAAGAAGGTTCTGCTGCGCCTGTGTCGGGGCTTGAAGCTGTACGTATCCCGCGCCGGAAGGCTGGTTTGTCGTCTCCTCCACGCTGACAAACGTTATATACGGGCTGGAATAAGTTGAATTGTAGAACGTGAACGTCGGTGTGGAAGGCGAGTAGTCGGTAGCCGATGAAGTCATGTAATGAAGGTTTGAGAAGCTGCCGAACCTGGAGAGCGCGATTATGAGCGCCCATCTCTCCGCCGCGCAGAACGGGCAGTAATCCGCGCCTATGTAAAGCACCTCGGGCCTCCCGCCAGAAGACAGCGCAGTCGCATTCTTGATTTTTGAAAGAACTCTGAGATACTCCGCCGTGCCTATGCCTATGCTGTTGCTTATATTGCTAGGCACATTGAGCCGTGAGAGAAACGAGACCGATACTACTGCGTTGTCATAAGCCGTAAGCGGTGCCGACGCGTGTCCTCCCTGCGTGAATAAAAGCAGACCCGCGACTATGAGTATTACTACCGCAATTCCGATGTAAAGCTTTCTCCTTCCGCCTGTACCAGCTGCATGCTGCGACGCCTGGTCCATTTTCGTGCCATCTCCATCCATATCAATCACAAGCAAAGCAATGCCGTGCTGCGGCATAATGCAGTTATATGCTCACCGAAGTTTAATAAGGCTTAGGGAGCACGCTGCCTAAAGCGGCACTCTTTTTTGGCGGTGAGTGCGGTGATTGGAGGTAATAATATCTGATAAATCCGCATGCTCACGTTTGGATTCAGGCTGCTAGGATATGGATGCAAGGGAGGAGTAGTCTTTAAAGTTACTTAAATATTCAGTAGCTTTTACAAATAGTTACTGTTAAATAAGGAAGGTTTTAAATATCTTCCAGATCTATTCAATCCTGATCTTATGATGTCTGTGGAGGACATAACCTCGATAATAAAGGAGCAGGATGGCAGGATGCTCAGGTTGCTGAGCACAGAAAGGATTCAGGAGAGGGAATTCCCATTGCCGAATAAGTTACTTGGCCTAGGCGCGGCAAACATAATAACCGGTCCGAGAAGGTGCGGCAAGTCCGTCCTTTCGTACATGTTCGCGAAGACCTCAGGTGCAGGGTACCTGAGCTTCGACGATGAGAGGATTGCGATTTCGGCATCGGAGCTCAACAAGGTCCTTGAGGCGATGCACTCCCTGAAAAAGGACAGCATGTTCCTTGTTCTTGATGAGATACAGGAGGTAAGCGGCTGGGAAAGGTTTGCTTCTAGGCTTGTTGACGAGAAAAAACTGATAATAACTGGGAGCAACGCAAGGATGCTCAGTAGGGAGCTCGGAACATTCATGACTGGAAGGCACATCGATCATGTGCTCCTACCATTCAGCTTCAGGGAATTCCTATCCTACAACCGCGTTCAGTACGATGCAGTCGCAGGGGCGTTTACAACAAGCGGGAGAGCAACGCTGAAGACCATGCTGGAAAAGTATCTTGAAGTTGGTGGCTTTCCAATGGCAGTAAGGTCAGGCAGGGAACCCCTCGTGGGAATCTACGGGGACATGATTGAAAGGGATGTGATACAGAGATACGGGATAACACAGCAGGGGACTCTTCGCGATTTCGTTAGATATCTCATATCCAACACTGCGATGGAGGTAAGCTACTCGAAGCTTGGCAACATATTCAGCATGAAGGACAAGAACATGGCGCAGGAGTGGCTCGGCTATCTGGAAAGCGCCTACGTGCTTCTGAAGCTGGAGCGCTTCTCATTCAAGCTAAAGGAATCCGTGATAGCGCCGAAGAAGGTGTACGCCATAGACACGGGCCTCGCGAATGTTGTATCGCTTAACAGCAACATCACGAGAAACATGGAAAACTGCGTAGCAATTGAGCTCTTTAGGAGGAAGAGCTACTGGCGCACAGACACCGAATTAAACTACTGGAAGGATCACCAGCAGCATGAAGTGGACTTTGTCACAAGGCGCGGCAGAAAGGTGGAGCAGCTGATACAGGTCACCTACGCCACGGATATGGCGGGCATGCGCGACAGGGAAACCAAGGGGCTTGTAAGGGCATCGGAAGAGTTAAGGTGCAGCAACCTGCTGTGCATAACCTGGGACTACGAGGCAAAAGAAAAAATAAACGGCAAGACAATAGTTTTCATGCCGTTGTGGAAGTGGCTTCTTGAGAGGGGCGGAACATAAGGCGATGAAATGTCAAGGAAAGTCACATTTTATGCTGACGGCAGCAATACATCAAAGAGCGCAAGGAATTATCTGTTCGCCAAAGGAATCGAATTTGAAGAGGTTGATGGCACAACAGCCGAAGGGCACGCCAGACTTATTAAGCGGACAAGACAGAATAGGCTTCCGTGCATTGAGGTGAGGGGCTCTGGAATACATATATCGTCTGGGTTTGACGAATTCCTATACGCCTCCACTCTGGACCCCACTCTGAGCTATGATAGGTTTGTCGCGATGAAGGGAACTCCCGAAGAGGATCAAACGTAGAAATGTTATTGGATAGGGCATTGGGTAACAGATAGGGTATTGCAAGTGTTTTTAGTGGAAAAGCAAATAAAGAATGTGGTACACAATCTCCTCCACGATAAAATTATGCAAGAAGTGGCTGTGAGGTCCATTGCTGACGACCTTGACGAGATTTATGGTTATGGAAAACTCTCCGAGACAGAGATAGGTGCAGGGATAGAGGACAGACTGGTAGACCACCCCCTAGCTTATGCGTGGATTGGGCTTTCTGTTGCAAGCATAACGGCAGATGATGAAATACGCCTGGAATCCCGGCTTGATGTAGCAAGTAGCTATCTAAACGCTGTTTTGGCGAATTATGTTGGGGTGAAGAGAATGGAAAGCAGATGGCTGGAGGAGGACGCCAGAGGCATTACCGAGACTGCACTTTTTCTCGACGATAACGCGCTCTTTAATTGGGACAATGGAAAATTAGTATCATGTGTTATTTTCTGCTCCTACGGCTCCAGCCCGGCAGCATCTGGCTCGTTCTTCTCGCGACTCGTGTTCCACCTGAATGAAAACAGGGCACTCTTCGATTTCTTAGTGCAGGATGATGCGCTTGTCGCCCATGACTTTGGTCTGAGTAAGCTGGTAATCGGCAGAGAAAAGGGGAGGGGCAGAAGTATTACAGATGCTATATCCTTTACTTACAAGATAACAAATCTTCTTGTCTCTGAGAAGGGGGTTAACTCATTCGAACTTTTGTGCAAGTTAAAATGGATCGATACTGGGGAATTGGTTACGATTTTTCTTGATAGAAGCTTGCCGCTTGTTGCGAGAAGAATGCAAAACAGGGCAGTCGGATACGATGCCTTCGCTGACAGCCTGATTAAATCTAGGGGGGCGGAGTGCCCGGATCTTCTATCCCGGCTTTTGAATCGGGATAAACGCAAGGACATGAAGCTCTATTATTTCGAGGAACCGATGCTAAAGGCTATCTGTAATGCAGCAGAAAAGAATGGAACTGTCGACAGCCGGACTACAACTCTCGCGAGTGAATTTTTGAGATATAGCATGGAAACAACCACAAGGTTCTATCTTTTCAAATTTATCTACAGAAACACACACGACCCCGAGATCCTGAAAATTGCCGAGAGGAGCAAGTCAGCCAAAATACGGAAGTGGATAGACGAACAACGACACCAGTTGTAACGAAAACAATGGCAGCTGAAGCACGCAGAAGCAGTTGCAATTACAGCTATTTACCTCCTTGGGCACGCAGAGCACGATGCCTTAAACAGCACTCTCTTTTGGCGGTGAGTGCGGTGTCTGTGCAAGATTGGAGGCAATTGCCGTTATCATCATTCGGTGGCTTGAATGCAAATACAGTATAGCACACCTTGAAAGTCCTTAGGATGGGCGGTGGCCTTTGTCATCTGCGAATTATCAACTCTATGGAAGTTCTGCCGAATTACTTTTGCGGTTGGCTGTAAGATGCCATGCAAGCCCGGTAAGGAGTAAGGTCTAAATATGAATATGGCAATTGTAAATCATGGCAGACAGGGGCAGTCCAAAAATAAGTACAGAGGTAGACGCATTCATAAGCGGCACGCTCGGATTCCTTGACTGCATAGAGGGTAAATCCCTCGAAGAGGAGGAGATTGAACGGCTTGCGTGCGCCGCAGTTGACGCTGCGACCCTGACCATAACACTTCTCAAGACTGACGAGACGCCAAGGGGCGTGCTTGAGGGCATATACGAACTGAACGCAATAATGGGAGAACACATGGCAAGACAGCCCAGGATACTCAATGCGCAACTCAGGGAAGCCAGGCAGGCCAACAAAACAGCCAAAACGGCACTAGGTGCGGCCCTGAGAAGGGAGGAACTGAAGGCTCAACCTCATACATCGAATACGTCCGTGGAGTCTCGGGAAGTGTCTGATGCCGTGGAAAAGCTGGCAGACAGTCTCATAAATGGCTACGGAAAGGGAGCGAGGCTTGCGGTGCAGCACATACGCTCCAAATTCAATGACTCCATTGTAAAGCAAGAGACAGAGCTTCAGAAACTATCAGACTTCGCAAAGGGCATAAGACAGCCCTCTGCGGAGGATTACTTCTACGCCATCGATAGCACAAAGGCGGTGGACGTGCTTACAAGCCAGAGAGTCATGGACTTCGCAAAGGGCATAGGTCCGGATGTCGCGAAGAGTTACTTCTACGCCATCGGACGCACAAAGGCGGTGGACGTGCTTACAAGCCAGAGAGTCATGGACTTCGCAAAGGGCATAAGACAGCCCTCTGCGGAGGATTACTTCTACGCCATCGGACGCACAAAGGCGGTGGACGTGCTTACAAGCCAGAGAGTCATGGACTTCGCAAAGGGCATAGGTCCGGATGTCGCGAAGAGTTACTTCTACGCCATCGGACGCACAAAGGCGGTGGACGTGCTTACAAG
>JAKAVL010000012.1 GCA_021817305.1 Microcaldota archaeon
CAGTGCAGGTAGTTGTTGTCCTCTATCAGCTCAGCGGCATGCCGCGACTTATTCCCGTCGAGTTCGAAGCTGAACCCCTTTTCATTCTTCAGCGCTTCCTCCACGGCATTGTCGCCGTAGTCATTGCCGAGATAAGCGTCATCGAAGCTGTACGATGAAACGTTGTTCAGCATGTAATTGACGTGCATGGCTGCGCCCAGCGCAATGCCGCCGTCACCCATATGCGGGAATATGTGGTGCCTCTTGAAGAATCCCTTTTCGCGTATGCGCATGTTGGCCTTTACGTTAGACATCGTGCCGCCTGACATTGCAACGGACTCGTAGCTGTGTTCCTTTGAAATGTTTCCAAAGAACCTCAAAAGGCTCTCCTCAAGCACCTGCTGTGCCATGTACGCGAACTGCTCCCTGGGTGTCGACCACGATATCCTACTGAGCATCTTGTACTGCGCTATAGGCCCGTACCTCGCCTTTATCCGCGCACCTTCAACGGCGAAGAAGCTCTTGAGCTTGTTCTCCTTGTAATCGAACGGATAAGAGAAATCGGCCATGGCCATTATCTTGCCCTCGTCCTCAAGCTCGCGCATGCCCAGTATGTTGGTTACCTGCTCGTAGAATATGCCTATCGAATCGCGTGAGGGTATGGACGAGGCCTGCTTGAGTATGCCATTCTCGAGTGTGCTCACCGTCCCGCTCTTGGCATCTCCGAGGCCATCAAGCGTCACTACGAGAGAGTCCTTGAAGCCCGAAGTGAATGCCGCAGTCGCCGCATGCGCCTGGTGATGGTCCACTGCATACAGCCTGAAATCCTTGAAGCCCATCGCCCTAAGGCTTCCGCTTATCGCGCTCCTGCTCACCACGCCGCAGAGCGGAAGCACGCCTATGCTCGTCATAAGGTACTTTTGATAGTGCATGAGGCTCTCGAATTTCGGCCTGAGCATCTTGCGCCTCCTGAACCTGTAATATGCCTCTTTTTGCGCAGGGAAGACCCTCGAAAGGGTCTTCGTGAACTCAAGCGTCGGAAAGGCTATGGCCTTGATGTCAGTCGGCCTGATCCTCTCGAATTCGAGGGCAGCACGTATGGAGTGATACGGGAACCTGACCTCGAGCTTGCGCTTAGTGAAGCGCTCCTCGTTTGCCGCGTAGATTATCCTGTTGTCCTTTATGAGCGCGGCTCCGGAGTCATGCCCATCCCATATTCCAAGCACGTACATTTAATCAGCGAAGTTAGAAGGCACTGTTTAATATGTTATACTGCAGTATTAAATAATATGGTGATTTGATGGATGAGCTAAGGCTTGACAAACATAGAACCGCACTTGTTGTGATAGACCTTCAGAAAAGCATCGCCAGCATTGACAGGAATACTGCCCCCAACTCTGTGGGATCGGTTATAGACAACGCAGCAAAGATTGCAGATGCCTTTAGGTCAAAGGGCATGACAGTTATTCTTGTGCGCGTGAAGCCCACAGGCAGGGATCGCCTAAACGTAGTAGCAGATACGCAGTACAGCATGCCTGACAAGGTCCCAGACGATTGGGCAGACATAGTCCCGGAGCTTGGCCCAAAGGAAGGCGACATATTAGTCACGAAAAAGCAGTGGGGAGCCTTTTATGGCACGGACCTCGAACTTCAGCTCAGGAGAAGAGGGATTGACACCATAGTGCTTTGCGGCATATCCACCAACCATGGAGTGGAGAGCACAGCCCGCTTTGCTTATGAGTTCGGCTTCCAGCAGGTATTCGCAGAGGATGCTATGACGGCGATGTCAGAGGAGGCACATAGAGTAAGCATAGAGACCGCATTCAAACGAATGGGCAGGGTAAGAAGCACAGATGAAGTAGTGAAGGCCATCGCATAGCGGTTACTGTCCCAGGAACGTGTTTGCATTATTGTACATAATGTCCTCTATTTCGCTGTCCTTCAGCTTCAGCTCCTTCAGTATGTCCTGCTGCTGCCTTAGAATATGCTCGCGGTAGCCGTCTGGGAATATGCGCGTGTCCGTGCCAAATATCATGTGCTGCGTTCCGAAGACGTCTATCGACTTCTTGAATACGTCCTTCAGGGTCAGGAAGTTGTCCTGGTGCGGCAGCCAGTTGTTGGTGCCAGAGCTTTCGATGTAAAGGTTCTCAACCTTGTACTTGAGCATGAGTGCCTCGCGGAAAAAGCCGGCGCCGAAATGTGCTATGGAAAACCGTATGTCGGGGAAGTCGCTGAGCACCTTTGAGAGATGAATAGGATTGCCCGTGTACAGGTCGCATTTCCCCCCTATTGTAACCCCAAAATGTATTGTTATAGGTATCCTATTCTTTTCGCAGAACTCGTAAAATGGCCAGGCCTCCTTCGCGCCCACGTTGAACTCGCCGCTCGTCGCGTAGAGCTTGACGCCCTTCATTCCCATCTTCAGCTCCTTCTTGAGTACGTCAATGGCATCGGGAAGCGTGGGATTGGACCTTGCAAAGCCTATGAGCCTGTCGCTCGAGTTGATGAACGACGAGAACTCCTCGTTCAGCGGCGCGATTGACATGAACACCGTCTTCTCTATGCCTAGCCTGTCCATGGCCTCGAGCCACGCCTTCGTGTTGTCTTCTACAGTATGCTGCATCGAGTCTGCCATCCTCTGCGGGAAGTCCTTCGGCGGCTTAACTCCCATGCCCTTGAACATTCCGGCAGTCATCATGTGGGCATGCGCATCTATTATCATGAACTCAGATATACTATTGTATAATAAGGTTATAAAATTTATCTGATGCCCGCGGTTGCGAAAATATTGCAACTTGCGCCGCACGGCCAGCTACGCGCCGAGTATGTCACCAAACGACCTGATGAAGTACTCCCTCGCGAGCTTTACCGACTTTTTCCCATTGCTGGTCAACGAGTAGACAATGATCTTGCCTTTCTTGTTCCCTGTTATGAGTCCCTTCTCGTTCATGTCCTTCAGAGCAGGGTACAGCGTGCCCGGCTTGGGCTTCTCACCGCGCCGCTTCTCCAGCTCCTCAGCTATCTCCTCGCCGTGCATGCTCCTCCTGGAAAGCAGCCAGAGTATCTGGAACGAGAGCATGCCGCGCATGTCGCAGCCGTAGTTTCCGTGCATGTGATGTAATATAGGATACCCTATATATTTATATACTTATGTTGCGTTAATGTATAGGATGTCTTATACATCCGTTGTGGAAAAATGGATTGCGAATGCGGCCCCGGATATGGCTTCAGGAATTTCCTGACCAAGGAAGAGAAGGTAGAGCTCCTTGAGGAGTACAAGACACGCCTGGAGAAGGAGGCAAAGGGCGTCGGCGAGGCCATAGACCGCCTGAAGAAGAACAACTGAGTCTGTTTTTTCTTTTATTTGTTTTCTTTCAATTATTATCGCATTGTTGATGGTGAATAGATGGCATGGGATACACCCGCAGATGATAAGACAGTGGAAAGCGTTACGTTAGCGCTAAAGGGAAACGGTTTCGAGGTCGATGTGGCAAAGGACAGAAACGATGCGTTAGAGAAGCTGCTCGCATCCATCCCCGAAGGCTCGGAGGTGCTTACTGTGGCATCCACCACCCTCGACCAGATAGGCGGAGTCGAGGCGCTCAACGACTCTGGCAGATATGTTTCGGTGAAAAAGAGGTTTGCCGATATCTCAGACGAGAAAGAACGCTTTAAGGCGAGGAAGGCATCCGCGATAACGCAGTACGCGGCAGGAAGCGTGCAGGCCATAACCGAGGGGGGCGTGCTTGTCGATGCTTCTGCCACGGGCAGCCAGCTTGCGCCATACGCGTACACCGCGGACCACCTGGTACTTGTTGTAGGGACCCAAAAGATAGTCAAGGACCTTGATTCTGCGCTTAGGCGCATCAAGGAGTATGTCGTGCCCCTAGAGCACGAGCGCATGATGAAGAGCTACGGCACGGGCACCTCGCTGAACAAGGTACTCATATACAACAGGGAGCGCCCGGGGCGCGTGAAGATAATCCTTGTCAAGGAGAAGCTAGGGTTTTGAAACTTAGATTCTTCGCCATAGTTAGGGAGTATATTTCTCTGGCTTACAGTCACAAAAGTGCGTGTTTTGAAGAATAAATCTACATACAGCTTTCAGCAAGAAATTTCGTAAGATCCGATAACCCTTATAAGAGTATACGGTCCTTATAACATCCTACGGAGGTGTGGGTTCCATATTGGTCTCCAAAATCCATTGGAACTACCTCTATTTACTCTCCAACTTGGGAGAAGAAGCGAAACTTAATGAAGCATGGTCTGGTTGCACTGCGCAACCGGGCTGAGCTGCCCCTTGATTATGAGCGACGGGTACCCTAAGTAAGGTATTCTCCCATCGAGATAGCCGACGACCTGCGATGAATTGGCGGGATAGTTGCCGGCCTGTATGTCTATCACGGGGTTGTTGTCGCCTTTCGTCACCATGTAATAGCTTCCGTCTACGTCTATCGCGGCATAGAGCCTGTGTATTATCTCATAATCGGCGTAGAACGTGTCACCGGGCACCGTCGTGTAAACTATCACAGGATTGCTGTAGTTCTCGAATATGGTCGTGTTCGCTATTGTTATGCTGATTATCTCGGGAATGGGAAACGCCCCCTGCCCTACGGCGACATTCCCGACCGCGTAGCTGAACTTTATCAAGTTGCTTGCCTGCTTTTCAGGGGTCACGTAGCAGCGTGCGATGAGCTGCGAGTCCCCTGCATCCAGCAGACGGCTTATGCATGGTATGCTGTAAAGGCCCACGCCGAAATCGCGCACAGTGCCGTTCAGGTACGGCGCGATCACCACATGCCCGACGTCGTTGTTTGTGTACGCTAAGGGCTCGATGTACTCGCTGCTTATGTTGCCCATCATGGTCTCGAACTGCGCCCTGCTGACGTTGACCACGGGCACGTGGTTTGTGCTGAGGAACTGGCTCATGTTGCTTATGCCGTGCACGAGTACCAGGTCGCCCCTGCCGAGAGACGGCAGCATGCTGCAGCTCGCAACGACGTTCACCGGGCTGCTGCTCTGCAGGAGCAGCGTCGGAAGAACCCAGACCACCAGCACTACCGCGACAACCGCTATGCCCAGGTCCTTCAGGGTTTTTTTAACTCCCTCGGACCTTATGCTCCCCCTGAACTCCATGACTATGGTCGCAGCTATGGCAATGAATGCGAGCACTCCTACGGCTACGTTGTTGTCGAGGATGTAAAGCACGATGAGTATGAGGGTGATCGCATACATGCCGTAGATTAGCCTGTCGTCCTTGCGCCTCTGTTTCCCTTCTGCCCTCTTATCGGTGCGCATCCATTCACTTCCTGGTCTTTCCCACCATTCCGGCTATCTCAAGGCCTACAGCCTTGGACTCGTCCTTCGACTTCGCAACGCCTATGGCCGCATCTGCATTCGTAATGAGCGAATCGTTGTGGCTCACGACTATGAACTGCGCGTTTGCGCTCATCTGCTTTATGAGCAGCGAGAGCTTCTTCGAGTTCTCCTTGTCAAGAGCGGTGTCCACCTCGTCGAACACGTACAGGCCGGCGGGCTTGCACATGTGTATGGAAAAGATGAGTATGAGGAGAACCAGCGCCTTTTCCCCTCCAGACAGCTTGCTCAGGTGCTTGCGCGTCCTTCCCTCGAGAACGCTTATGTCGAGGCCTGACTTGAAAGGCTCCTTGGCGTTGGTCAGGCCTATGCTCGGCTCGCCATTCAGCACGTAGCCGCAGAACCTCTTGAAGTTTATCACCACGTCGTTGAACGTGCTCATGAACGTCTGCAGCTTCTTGGACTCTATCTCCTCAATCATGCGCATCACGGCCTGGCGCTCCGTCTCCAGGGTCTCGACCTTCGACTTCGCCTCCTCGACATCCTTCGCCTTCTCGGCATAGAGCTCAGGCGCGCGCATGTTGACGTTGCCCAGCTCCGACAGCTTCGAGCTCAGGACCGCAGACTCCTTCTCCATCTCCTGCACGTTGCCGCTCACAAGCTCCATGCCCTCCTTGTATATTGAGAGCTCTGCCTTGAGGTCTCCGAGGGTCGTTTCAAGCTGGGCCTTTCTTATGCCTGCCTCGCTGGCCTGCCTCTCGAGCGCGCCGAGCTCCGCGGAGAGCCTGCCCTTCCTCGCGCCGACCTTCTCCACCTCCGAATCAAGCTGGCTTATCCTGGCGAATATCTTCTTGCTCTCGCCGCTTCTGCTCGCTATCCCTGTCTCTATCTCCTTCCTCTGCGCAGTCAGGCGCTCCCTTTCCTCCTTCTTGCCCCTCATGCCTGATTCAATGTCCTTGAGTGCTTCCTTGCGCTCCTTCATCTGCTGTGCCAGCTCATGCGTTCTCGCATTGAGGAGCTTGTTCTCCTTCGACAGCTCAGCGATGCTTATCCTTACGCCCTCCAGCTCCTTCCGGATCCTGTCGGCCCTGTCCAGCTCCTCCTGGGAAGGCCCGCTCTCGGCCATGCGCTTTGTCATCTCGACAGTCTCGTTGACCGCATCGTCAAGCTGCTTCTTCATGGTCTTCAGTTTCGCCTCCATCGATGACCTTTCTGCTTCATGCCTATGCAATGCCTTAGAAAGCTCTGCTTCCTTCGACGACAGCTCTCCGATCGCCTTGGTTATCGCATCTATGCTCTTCCTGTGCGCTGCAGACTCTACGTCGCTGAGGTTCAGCTTGCCCTTGATCCCGTTTATCTCCATGTCAGCATAAGCCTCCGCCTTCCTAGCGCCGCTGAGCTCCCTGCTCATCCTGTCGTAGCTCGCCCTGAGCTCTGCCTTCTCATCAATCATCTGCTGCAGCTGTGCATTTATCGCACCCACCGACACCGAACGTGAGGCCGACCCCCCGGAAACGACGCCGACCTGCTCTATTATGTCGCCGTCAGAGGTGACGTACCTGCGCTTCCCGACTCCGTGCTTCTTCGCCTCGTCTATCCTTCCCACAAGGTATGTGTTGCCGAAGACGTACGAGAATACGTTCCCGAACTGCTTGTCGAAGCTTACGAGGTCAAGGACGTGCGTGAGCGCCTTCTCGCGCGAGTCCTCGCGGTGCCTGAGCTCCCTTATCGGTATAAATGTGGCGCGCCCCAGCCTGTTCTCCTTCATGTAGTCTATTATCACGTCGGCCGTGTCTATGTTGTCGACGACAAAGTACTCGAATCTGGCGCCCGCCGCGGACTCTATGGCGTAGGCGTGCTTTGGATCATACTTGCACAGGTCGAGTACCCTTCCATGGAAGCCCTGATCCCTGCCGAACCTCGAGCCGAGCCTGTCGGCAATGCCCTGAGATCTCGGCTGCGCATATGCCTTCTTCTCGCGCAGCTCTATGAGCTTTTCGTCTATGCCGCTTATCCTGGTCTCTATGGTGCGGAGCTTCTCCGCGAGCCCCGCGGATTTCTCCACGAACTCGCTGCGCTTCTTGTTGGCCGACTGGTACTCCTTGTCAAGTCTCTCGGACTCTGACTTCCTGCCCTCTAGCAGCTCCTTCGCGGAAGCGAGCTCAAGCTCCTTCGCCTCCTTCCTGTTTCTAGTTATCGAGATCTCAGCCTCCACCCTTGAGACGTCAGAAGACTTTTCGCTAAGTCCGCCCTCCAGGGCATCGACGTCTGCGCTCAGTTCCCTTATCCTCTCTGGGTTGCCCTCGAACTTTTCTGTTATGGCCTTGAGGCCCTCCACCTCCTTTTCGAGAGGCGCAAGCTTCTTCTGCAGCTCCGACAGCCTTGCAGAATTTGCGTCCATCGAAGACTTCTTCGAGGCGATCTCCTCATTCATGACGTTTATGCCCCTTGCGCCATCCGTCGCCGAAGCCGCAAGCGCGTTGAGCTCCGCGTCGAGCTTCGCTATCTGTATGTTTGTGGACTCGAGCTTTGCATTTGTCGAACCTATGCTCTCCGTGCTGTCGCTCAATTGTTTCGTGAGCTTCTGGCGCTCCCCATTAAGCGAATCTAGCTGCGCATTCACCTCCTCCATATGCGTTGTCCTTTCCTTGATCCCTGCGCCTGATTCCAGAAGCGCCTTCTCAAGCTCCGCTAGCGTCTTCTCTGCAGCGCCCTTCCTAGCGATTAGTATGCTATACGTCAGGCTCTTCAGCCTGGAGCTCATCTGCAGGTACTTCTCCGCAGATTCCTTCTCCGACGCAAGCTCGCTAAGGAATCCAGACCTCTCGCTAAGCATGATCCTGCTCTCACCTATCTTCTGGTCTACCTTCTCCAGCTCGCGCAGCGACTCCGCCTTCTTGTACTCGAATTCCCTTATCCCGGATGCGGCGTCTACGAGCTCCCTCAGGTCAACAGCATTCATCTGCGAGAGCGTGTTTATCTCCCCCTGCGCTATGGTGTTTGTCTCGTCGTCGCGTATCCCGTGCCTGCCTAAAATCTCGAGAACCTCGTGCCTGCGCATCGACTTGCCATTCACCTTGTACTTGCTCTTCCCGTCGCTGCGGACCATCCTTGTGACGGATATGTTCTCATCTCCGGCGAACTCCAGGCGCACGTAGGCCCTGCGCAGCTCGCCCTTCTTGCCCTTGCCGGCGTTCCTTATCAGCTCGTCAAGGCGCTCGGCGCGCAGCCTGCGCAGAGACTTCTCCCCAAGGCCGAAAAGCAGCGAGTCGCATATTGTGCTCTTGCCGGAGCCGTTGGGTCCGACTACGCAGGTGAAGCCCTTGCTGAACATGAGCTCCTGGTGCCCGAATGACTTGAGCCTGTCTATCGTCAGTGATTTCAGGTACAGCATGAAAGCATCAACTGGTCGTTGTTAAGATAGGTCACTCCCCTTTTATATTCCTTTTCTTTTTTTGCTGAGCATGTGTAAGTAAATGAACGCCCGTATCCTCTGGGACGTGGCTACCGCAACAACCCTCCGGCCGCTGACGACAGCGGCTATTCCCGCCCCGGTGCCCTCTATCATGGACAGCGCATCGAACAGTCTTGTCGAGGGTTTTACTACTGCTATGGGCACAGAAAGCCCAGCCACGCCCCCGGCCCTGCCCGGCCTGCCCCTGAAGAGGTCGACGGCCATGAGCCTGCCGTTTATCCTGGTAAGTATGACGTGCTCCTTTTTCTCCAATGCAATGCGGTACATCTTCTCTATGCTCAAGCCGGGGTCCACGAGCACGAAGCTCTTGCTCAAGACGCTTCTCACCGTAAGCCCCGACGTCTCCTGCTTTATGGTCGCGCTCTCCATCTCCGCCTGGGTGCCCCTGTAGAGGAACACGGCTATTATGAGGAATATGAAGAAGTAGTACTCCTTGTACAGGACAGAGCCGCGTATGCTCAGTACGTATCCAAGTGAGAAGACCACCAGAAGGCCTATTATGACGTAGCTAATCCTGACCGTCGCAGCAGTCGCCCTGTACTCGTCCCTGCTTTTCCTGAGCCAGCCGCGCAGAACCCTGCCCCCGTCCATCGGAAATGCGGGAATTATGTTGAACACTCCAAGTAGCACGTTTATCTCAAACAGGAACTGGAGCACATACGTCAGGGGCCCTATGCCGGAGAATATGACAAGGATCCCGAATATCCCTCCGAGAAAAAGGCTCATGAGCGGCCCAACAACCGATATCCTGAATTCTACTCCCGGATCCATCCCGACTGTATCTATCACCGACGCGCCGCCTATGATGTTGAGCACTATCTCCCGTACCCTGACATTGTTGCGCCTTGCGACAAGAGAGTGCGCGAGCTCATGGACAAGCACGCACACGAACAGCAGCACCACGAGTATGAATAGCGTCAGGCTGTATCCCGACACGAGCAGAGCGAAGAGGAGAAGCAGCAAAAGCGTCCAGTGGACCTCTATGTCTATGCCGTAAATCCTGCCTATCCTCAAAGACCCCTGCGCCAACAAAACACCAAATGCATTATTTGTTCTCTTTCACAAGCCTGCCCACTTCATTTATGAAGTCATCAATGTCTTTCAGGCCGTGCGCCTGTTCAAAGACCTGTTCATCGAAATCAGATTCGGCATATGCATGTATAAGCTCGTTCCTGAGCCTCCTTCTCTCACGCACCTTCTCCGAAAGGGCCTTGCCGAGCTTCTGCTCCATATTGTTTATAACTGACTCGTCATCCCCCGCTATCCTTATCTCCATGCCCTTGTAGAGCTGCACGAGAACATCGAGCTGCACATCGCTGATGAGCTGCACGTTTCTTTCCACGGCGCTCTTTACAATGATTTCAGAACCCGCATATGCATCCAGTGTTTTTGGCGCTATCTTCTGCAGCCTGATCTTGTATCGCTCCAGGTCCGCGAGCTTCCTCCTTATCCTAATCACGTCAAGCACACAATCATCCATTCAAAACAGCAAGCAGCCTGCCCTTAAAGTCCGACCAGTTTTTTATGACGCCTATGCTGTAATCATATAGCTTAGGCTTGTCGCTTACATATAAAACTTCCGTCTCATTGAGTATCTTGCTCCTTGCATCCAGGGGCATATCATTCAGCACAGACACCTCAAACATCCTCTCCTCAATGTCGCCCGTGGCCTTCACGAGTTCCAGAACGATATGCCTCTTGTCCGCATCCTTGTCCAAGAGCACCGCTATGTCTATGTCATTGTAGTCCTCCTCCTTCCTGGCATAGCTCCCGAAGAGAAGAACGGCAATGATCCCCTTTTCTTTTTTTGCCGCATCTGTCACGGCAGCGAGCCTCCTCTTTATCCGGTCATTGCGCCGCAGCCACTGGACTATGGCCTCCTCGACAGCCCTGCTTATGGAGCCGCGCCCGTAGCCGAACCTGGACATGGCCTCCTCGCGCAATTTTCCGTCTACGGAGTCATCGATGTAGATCTTTGTCTCTGCCATACAAATCTCTTTATCCCTAAAGGTATTTATACCTTTACCTTTAAAGTACTACCATGGACATCTGGTTCATCGAGGATCCGGGTGTCGCGTTTCTCAAAAAGGAACGCACGCTGGTAGCCGGAGACCTGCACATAGGGCACGAGCTTTCCCTAGAGCGGGAAGGGCTTCACGTAACCGGCGCAGACAAGGCTCTCGGCACAAAAATACTCGTGGCGTACAGGAGATCAGGGGCAAAGCGGATAGTGTTCCTTGGAGACATGAAGGCCAGTATCACCTATCCGGACACATCGCAGTACAATCTACTCAGGGAGTTCTTCAGGCCATTGTCCGGCATAGAGCTTCACATCGCAAAGGGGAACCACGACTCGCATTTGCAGGATGTGCTCAAGCAGGTAAATGTGCAGGCAAACATATCCAACGAGATAATACTGGGAAATACAGCATTCATCCATGGCACATCAATGCCCTCAGAAGAGGCGATGATGAAACGGTTCCTCTTCGCGGCGCATCTACACGCAATGGTGCACAGGCAGGGCAAGCAGGAAAGGGCATGGATAATCTCGGGAATAAGCTCGGGCGCAAAGAAACTTTACAAAAAGCACAACAAGTCGATCAAGCTGGTAATCGCGCCTCCGGCGAACGCGCTGCTGCCTGGCAAGGACATAACGATGGAATTCAGCGAATCCTTCCTGCTCTTCAGGCGTCGCGTCTTCGAAATGAAAAGCTCCAAAGTCTACGCGATGGACGGGGAGCTGCTCGGCACAGCCAGAAAGATTTCAGGAATCTAAACAGGATTCGGCTTGAAGCGCTCCTTGACCCCTGACATCTCCTCCATGACCAGGGCCTTCCATGCACCGAACTCCGCAGGGCTCTTAGGGTACTGCTTGTAGATGGAGTTGAGCTTCTTCATCTTGTTCACTGCGAACACGAGGTTCCTGAATGCGTTTATGTTGCCTATGCCGCTGAGCACCTTCTGGAACTTGCTTGCCACAGTAAGCTCTGGCACCCTGCCGTAGCTTATCTCTATCGCCTCCTCCTTTGTGAGGAACTTCGCCATACCGTAGTTTATAAGGTCGTTATTGAGCGACTGCAGGTACACGCGGAACACCTCAAGGCCCGCTGTCTTGTTGCCGTACTCGCTGTTGTACCTTATGTTGTAATCCCATATGCTCTCAAGGCTCGTGTCTTTCCTCGCGATGGTCTCTCCGGCGACCTTCCCCGCGAGCACTCCAGCAACCATTGCCGGGCCAATGCCTCCTGCGCTTATCGGGTTTGGCATCGCCATACTGTCACCTGCGCCCAGGTACCCCGGATAAACCAGGCTGTCGAACTGCCTGCGCACTGTAACTGACCAGTACCCCTTACCGTTGTTGTCTGTGGGGTCTATCGAAGTGCTGTCTATTATCGGGTTCCACTTTACGTACTCGTCTATGAGCGTGTGCAACGTGTCCTTCTTGTTCATTCTTGAGTTCCTTATCTCGAGGCTCTTCTTCTCCACTCCTATGCCTATGTTCATCTTGCCTCCCTTCTTCGGGAACACCCAGCCGTAGCCGCCTGGCGCGAGCCTCTGGTTCAAATGTATGAGCGCGTTCTTAGGATCGTAATACCTCAGGTCCTCGCGCTTTGCGGTGAAGTTGAATATGTAACGACCGGTGGACTCTATGTCCTCAGTGCTTACCTCGCGCTCTATGTACTGGTTCTCCGGCAGCTTGCGCCTGAGCATGCTGGCTATCCCAAGGGTGTCTATGACCAGCTTTGCCGTGTGCCTCTCCTGCTCCTTCTTCGAATTGCGCCCGTGGACTCCGACAACCCTGTTGTCCTCTATTATGGGGCCCTCAACGTTGAACCCAGGGAGGTACTCCACACCGTCCTTGAGTGCGTACTTCAGGAGCTTCCGCGCGAGCTTGGGCCTGTCGAGGCTGTATCCTGCGCCGTCGAAGAGGAACTTGTGCTCCAGGTCCGGGCTGAACGCATATACGCCGTCAACCTTCAGGTCCAGCTCAGGACCGTCAAACTTTATGTCTATCTCCTTTGAAACAAAGTCCAGATGGCTTTTTGCGACTGCGTCGCCGCACACCCATCCCCATACTGTCTTCCTGCCGACTATGGTCTCATCGTTCCTGTCGAGCATTGCGACCTTCGCTCCCTTCTGCGCGGCGGCAGAAGCCGCTAGCGCGCCTGCGATGCCTCCCCCAGCGACTATTACGTCAAATTCCGCCATTGAAACCCTTATTCTTTGTCCTTTAGCACAACTATGGGTATTACCCCCTTGTCGAACTCGAGTTCCGCGAGCCTGAGCGGGTCGTAAATTCCTTCAGGCACCTCCATCAACGGTGGTGCTCCATACGCAAGCTGCAATGCGCGTGCGCCTATGATCCTTGCCTTTTCGAATCTCGTGTAGTCCATCAAACGACCCGTATTTAAGCGTAAAAGATGCTCGCCCTGTAAGTACAAATAATAAGAATTAAAGCTTAATAAAGGTTTGGTTGCCCGCGCCATTTGTCATATCTCTATGCTTTGACTGCTATTGTCCCAGAATATTTCCGGTTCTGCGACGAAATGGTCCACTTCCGTGGTCAACGCCGGCCTTGCTGCTGCGACCTTCTTTCTGCGTGCGCCAGCGATAAGCATCACCTCGCCCCGCATAACTGTAGTAAGCTGCTCCACTTCCGAGTTATCCAAAGCATTATGTTTCGCAGGCTTGTTGCCCTTGGTTCTGGTCTTCATTGTCATGGCTATCCCAAGTAAGTACACAAACATATAGCACGAACTGGTATATATGCGTTGTGCGCGAGACGACGTGGCGTTTCGCGGCAAAACAGGCCCGCCATATAACGCATAAATACCTTGCGCACCAAAATCATTCTCACAATGCCTTGGTAATGTAGTGGTCTAGCATACGACCCTGTCACGGTTGTAACCCGGGTTCGAATCCCGGCCAAGGCGAATTTTCTAACCGTCCTCAACCACTTGCGGCAGGTACGCCTTTACGCCGCAGGTCTTCATTCCCATAGATTTTATGGCTGAAAGCGCATTCTCATCTGCGCACGCCGATCCATTCTCGTCAACATATACCCTTCCGCTTGACATCAGCTCCAGCGCCATGGGATAAATCACGGAGTCCATCTTGCGGAGGGCTTCCCTGTGCTGTTCTGATAAACGCCCCAATGCCTCTGTGCCCCTCACTTCTTCGAGCGAAATGCCGCCTGGCAGTTCTACTTCAACAGGCCCGGATACGATTATTGGAGCACCCTGGTCAAGCTCTTCAGTGACAATGTGCACAGTCGACCTGATCTCCTTCATCCCGGATAATAAGGCATTGCTGATGGCATCCTTGCCGGCGTAAATGGCCTTGCCGTTTCTGTTCCTTATAGAAAGATCGCCATGGTGAAGGCTCAAGATGCGGTTGCGATACCCGCTCAGCAGCGGCTCTGTAACTATCAAGCCATAATTCACTAGGCAGACGATGTCAACCGAGTAACGCTCCAGCGCATTCATCACAATGCGGAAGTACGCCGGCCTAGCAGACAGATCACCGGGCAGCGTCCCATATTCAGCGCAGAACCTATCTATGTCATGGAGCTCCGCAGGTATTCCATGCCTGCACGCGACATCAAAGGCACCGCTGTCTTTCTTGTTTGTGAATATGACAACGACCTTGTATAGTGATCCTGTGCTGCTCTCAAGCACGGCCTGGCGCTCAAGTATCGCTTCTGCACAGCCTGCGTCCTCTGAAACGAAGATCGCTACCTTTTTTACAGCCCTTATAGCTCCTATGTTATGCTGCACGCAACCACATTCAGCAACCGCTATCAGATAATCGGGCTTACTCAAATATAACTTTTCCGTCAAAAAGCAGAACATTGAAAAAACTGCCCAAAACGCTTAAATACCATATGCACGCTAAAGCATTGCATAAGGTGAAGTGATGTCCAGCCAACACGAACATTCGGCTCTCCCAAGGCTTACGGAGAGCTGCGCGTGCAGGAACCGCAGCAGCGGGATCTAAGGCTGGTCTTACTTCGTGTACTCAACGAGAAGCAGATTCTCATCCTGTCGAACATCGACGGAATAAGCAGCATAACCTATCTGCTGGGCTACCTCTCGGAAAGATGGAGCATACCCCTATCCACGCTGAAGCTTAACGCGAGGATATTGCGCAGCATGAAACTCATAGAATACGCGAACGCGCAGGCACAGGTGACGCCTACGGGCAGACTCGTCCTCAGAATGATGCTTGGTGACACGAATGTCAGATAATCAAGGCTCGGGAAGAACTTGTGCAATGCCATAAATTTATTAGGTTGATGGTCCATTAGTAATCACAATCCCTGACAGCATGCAAAACACCAAACCACTGGCCTTCGATCTCCTGCGCAACACGCATGACTTGATTAAGGCGAGAAGACGAATGAATGTCATTCCTGCAGTATGGTCCCCTGAGCGGCTATCGGCCTACGCTCTTCTCTCAAAGGAGATGAGGCGATTTGTCTTATTTGACATACGCCACGACGGAATCACAGAACAGAGGATCGGACTGGGATATCCTGAAAAGTCGGATCACCATGGAGAGATAGTAAACCGGTTTCTCAACACAATACGCGAGCTTGATCTGTCCTCACAGGTGACTGCAGTCGGAGGCGGGTTTATCAATGCAGAAGACGAAATCAAAACCGCCTACATAATCGGTTACCTAAAATACCGTGGAAATGCGCAGCAGAGCGACGTGAGCAGCGAATATCCCACCTCCGATGTGGTTGATGTTATCCGGCTCTTCAGGACCATTCACCCCTACGAAGATTACAAATTCCTGCAGGCAACTGACCCGGAACATTCTGCACAGCTATGGCGCATGAGTCACCGATAGACTGCGCTTCAGTTGATGCAGGGAGAGATTTGAACTCTCGAACCCGCTAAGGGTTTGAGAGTGCTTTCTAGCTGTTTCACGCCTATATTCCTGGCCATTTTTCACACCGAAAACAACACAAGATTCTAAGCCCAAGCAGATTCATCTGAACTATAGATTATAGCTGAGCAAGGTATATAAGCGACTAGCGTTCAGATTTCCGGAAATCTGAACCGTGAACCTCGCATAAGGTTATGCGAACAGTAATGTAAGCCCCAATATAAGGAATATGATTATATGGCCGTATAATCCAAACCTGAGCGTGCTGATTGCCTTTTCGTTCAGCTCATCCCTCCTATAGCCCGCCAGCGCGCCGCGATATATGAATAAGTACACGCCCAAGAACAGCGCGGCGAAAGCGATGAGAGCGTAGAAGATCATTGGAAGGTTCAGTTACGCCGCGGCGCCAGGAAGATTGGAGATGTTCACCATTATGAAGACTATCACAATCTGGAATACCCCTTGGACCCCAGCAAGCCTTATGTTTATGCCGTTGAGCTTCGCTATCCTCTCTTTGCTAGGATTCGGCGTAGCTAGCTCTATGAAGATTCTCATACTGTTCGGCATGAGAATGACGAAGCCCTGGACAGTCAATATGGTGACTATTAACAATGCAGCCACTATCCAGAGGTACGTAAGATTAAAAACTCCAAGTGACATTGCGAGATATATGCCCGCAGTTATGGTCGTTGCGGCAAGGGAAGGCAATATGAAGAAGGTAGATGGAGTGAGCCTTTTGGCCACTTCTACCCTGCCCGCTATGTCAAGCGACCTGAGCACCCGCCCGAGTATTAGGGCCATGAAGAGGTCAAAACCAGTCCACATCACTGCCGACATGACATGCGTGTAGGTCAGTAGAGTCAGGCTTTTCAGGATGATTGCGGCTAACAGAACAATAGGGGGTACAAGCCCAAGCAGGAAGCTCTGTAATAGGAGGCGGTGCGTATAAGCAGGGAAACTGCCCTGTTCTGCTCCTATATGTCGAGGGGATTCTATTTCGGCTACGCTTGGCAGAGAGCTACCGGGATGTTTTGGAAGGCCTCGCTTTTTGGACATGAAAACCACAGTATGCGGCAACAATCACTTTGCATAATTTTCTACAGTAACATTCGCAAAGGTATTGTTCCGCATAGCTGCACCTGGAGCATTCCTCAGCCATATCCCGTAATACTCGTTGCTTACGTTGTTGCCCTTTATTGTGGCGTTCAGTACCGGCATCACATCTCCTGAAACAACTATCCCTGTCTTATTCATCGCCCCTACTTCTGCGTCTGCGCCGTTGCCGCTAACCCTGTTGAATTCTACAGTAGTATTAGATAGGAAGTCGCCGGGTGTTGTAGCATGCACTATTATGCCTGGGAGGAAATTGTTAAATGCCGTGTTGTTTACAACTAGATTGTTCATAGCAGTTGAGTTTGGTGCCCCGGCGCCTATTACTATTCCAGCGACACTGAAGCCGACAGTGTTGTTCTCTACCAAATTGTTTATTATACCATCTTTGTTATATGATGCAATTACTATGCCGCAACCGCCTTTGTTGTATACAACCTTGTTTCCTATTATCTTGTTTCCTCTAGAACTAGCAAAAATGTGCGTTTGCGCTAAACTTCCAGGATTTATAGAACCGAGATCTGATACGCCTATACCGCCATCGGCGAGGTTGTTTGTGACTACATTCTTTTCAACTGTAACATTGCTTGTTCCTATCAGTTCTATTGGCTTGTCCTCAATTATGCACGGGCCTGTAGGCTTTGCCGGCGGCTGAGGGCATACCGT
>JAKAVL010000042.1 GCA_021817305.1 Microcaldota archaeon
TCATTATCGATCGCGCACTTCACAAGGTTGACGACGCCACAGGAAGTTATGAGCATTTGCTCATTAGCGCCCTTGCATAACATCTTGAAGAGTTAGACTGTCAAGTTACTTTCCGGTAGTGCTATAATGGGCTGGCGTGCCCTTCTACGATTGCAGATGAGTACCGCTATGCATATATATCTTGCACTGTCAAGGACTCCTGATTCTATGAGAAAGAAGTTTTCCAGCGGAGCGAACGCAAGAGAACCTGCTGCAACAAGCGCGGCCCACGCCGGAGCAAGGAAGCACATCGTTGTCACCGTGCCAGAAGTTCCACAGGAGCAGATAGACGAACTCGCAAGGGCAGGAGTGCATTCCCCGAATCCCCACGTACTTGAGTTCTTCGAGAGGCTTCCAAAGGAGCAGCTGCATGAACTCGTACACGCAGAGATCCATAGGATTCTGATGGAGGCGGCAAGGAAGCAGGAGGCAGGCGCCGCGGAGCAATCCTAACGCGCATCCTCTAGCCTTAGCACTTTCCTTACCTTGGCTATCGCTTCGATCGCCTTGTCGACTTCTTCTTTCTTTGTGTACAGATAGAAGCTCATGCGCGCCACCGAAGGCTCGCCGAGCACCTCATTCACGAGCGGCATCGCGCAGTGATGCCCTGCGCGTATCGCTATCCCCTCGCTGTTGAATATCTCGGCAACATCATGCGCGTGCGCTCCCTTTATGTTGAACGATACGACTCCTGCCCTATTAGAATCAGTCATGTCCTTTTTACCTATGCCATATACTGCGACGCCATCAAGCCCATCGAGCCTTCCAAGCGCGTATCTGGTCATGTCTATCTCATGCTGCCTTATCCTGGAAATCCCAATCCTGTCAAGGTACTCCACTGCAGCACCAAGGCCTATTCCCCCCTCGACGTTTGATGTGCCGGCCTCGAACTTCCACGGCAGCTCATTCCAAGTGCAGCTGTCGAACCTGACGCTGCGTATCATGTCCCCCCCACCGAACAGCGGTTCCATTTTCTCGAGGATGTCCTCCTTACCGTACAGCACGCCAATGCCTGCAGGGCCGAGCATCTTGTGCGACGAGAACGCCATGAAGTCACAGCCTATCCTCCCAACGTCAATCTCCATGTGCGGAACCGACTGCGCAGCGTCTATGACTACAGTCGCGCCCGCATCATGCGCCATCTCGGTGAGCTTTTTCGCGTCGTTTACTGTCCCGAGGACATTGGATACGTGCGTAAAGGCCACGAGCCTCGGCCGCTTCTCAAGTTTTTTGCCGTAATCCTCCATGTCGAGTACGGCGTTGCCCTTGAGCTTAGCGTATTCAAGAACCGCGCCCTTTCTCCTTGCAAGCATCTGCCATGGCACTATGTTGCTGTGGTGTTCCATCTGCGTGGTAAGGATGACGTCCCCTTTCTTCATGTTGCGCTCGGCCCATGACAGCGCGACGAGGTTTATCGATTCTGTCGTGTTTCTCGTGTAAACTATCTCGTTGTAGGATCCGGCGCTTATGAACTCCGCCACGAGCTCCTTGGACCTCCTGTACTCCTCCGTGGCCCTTGCCGAAATGTCGTAGAGGCCCCTGTGTATATTGGCGTTGTACGTCCTGTAGTAATCCGATACGGCATCTATCACCTGCACCGGCTTCTGTGAAGTCGCTGCGCTGTCGAGATAGACAAGCTGCTTTCCGTGCGAAGTCTTGGTGGAGAGAATTGGGAAATCCTTGCGTATGCTCTCAACATCAGGGGACTCCATGGCCTCATCTCGATATGTCTAGGAATACCACGCGCTTGCGCTTCGGCGCTGCAGGATGCCATTGCTGCGCCTTCTGCTTTGCGCCCTCGTCTCCCGGAGCGGCCTTCGTGCCCCCCTTCTGGCGCTCCATCGCAGCCTTGTGGCTGTCAGCAGCAACCTTTTTCTGTATCGCGAAGAGCCTCCTGCCCTCCTTTTCCCACACTCTCTTGAAATCCTTGTTTTGCATTTTTACACCAGCTATTCCGCCGAAGAACAGGTATATATTGCAATCAACTATATGTTATACCCTTTGCTCTCGACTTCATGCGCGAGCTCGCTGCCGCCCTCCTTCACCATCTTTCCTTCCTTCATTATGTGTATGAACTGTGGCTGCATGTAATTGAGTATCCTGCTGTAGTGCGTTATGACTATCAGGCCCATCTTCCTTTCCTGGCGCATCGCCTCTACGTTCTTGGCAACTATGCGGACTGCATCGACGTCAAGTCCGGAATCGGGCTCGTCAAGTATCGAGATCTTCGGCTTGAGGACGCGCATCTGCAGAACCTCTGCCTTCTTCTTCTCGCCGCCTGAGAACCCATGGTTGAGGGACCTGCCTATCATGTCCTCCTTTAGCTCCAGGGCCTTGGAACTGTCCTTGACCTCGCTCATGAACTCCTTGAACTGAAGCGGCTTGTCCGTGAGGGCGCCCCTAGCCGTGTTCAGGAAGTTAAGGAGGCCGAGACCCTCTATCTCCACCGGATTCTGGAACTGGAGGAACAAGCCGAGCTTCGCGCGCTCGTTGACCTTCATGCCTAGTATGCTCTTCCCGTCGACCAGTATGTCCCCCTTGGTCACCCTTAGCTGTGGGTGTCCCATGATCGCCTTCGCGAGGGTCGTCTTCCCTGAGCCGTTCGGCCCCATGATTACGTGCAGCTCTCCATCGTTCACCATTATGCTGACTCCCTTCACCACTTCCTTGTCGTCAACAGACACATGCAGGTCCTTTATTTCCAGTTTCATAGTACTACCCTGGTGCAGATGTGAACCATATGCCTTTCGGAGTCACAGTGTTTATGGCCCCGAAGTCATCGTTTTCTATCCTGCTAAGCATGACCGATGATGCTATCTCTTTCGCAACCGGATTCCTTATGTTTGATAGGTATCTGCTTATGAACGACGCCACGAACATCTTCCTTGCGCGCGCCTCCCCTATCCCCCTCGACTCCATGTAAAAAAGGGCCTCCTTGTCTATCGGGGACGTCGCTGCGCTGTGCGTCGCGGATACCTCCTCTCCGTAGTCTATGGCCATGTCCGGCAACGCGTCGACATGCGCCTTGTCGTTGAGCACAATGCCGCGCTGGTTGACCCTGGAGAATGCGCCCTTTGTGAACTTCTCCACCTTCGCATAGCCCTTCATCATGCAGTACGAATCGCCGTCAAGGACCGCTCCAGTCTCGAGGCGGGTATAGCTTTGCTCCTTGGAGTTGAGCACATATGTGTTGACGTCGAATTTCTGCATCTTCGTGCCGTATATGGTCTCAGTGGCGTCTATCCTGCTTGCCCTGCCCTGCGTATCGAAGAACCCGACGCTCTTTGT
>JAKAVL010000056.1 GCA_021817305.1 Microcaldota archaeon
TACTCAATAGAGCTACCCTCGGACAGAGGGAAAGATACGCTCAGGGAGATGCAGGTCAATACAGCGCAACAGGCGCTGCAAACAGTGTCGAGGAACTGAGAACATACCCTGCAATCGCAGGGGAAGCTCCTAACCTTTAGTTAGGAGAGGATGTCACGCCCATGAAGGCCCAGATAGCGCTTGAGTTCGTCATAATGTTCGCGCTCGTAGTGGTCGTGTTCCTTTTCTTCTTCGGATTGATAGTGTCGCAGCGCGCAGCCGTGCTCAACCAGCAGGGATTCTCGCAACTGCAGCTCATAGCGCAGGACATAGCACAGCAGATAGACCTCGCGGCCTCTTCCGGAACCGGATACTTCTCCAACACCTCGCTGTACAGCAACATAGGCCTGCCGATATCGAACATAAGCGTTAACGGCCGCGGCCTGGTGATCGTGACCTCGCAGCTCGGCACGCAGAACTCCATAGCCGTCGCATACTCCAACGTGCGTTCGGTGCTTGCCCCGGGCGCGCTCAGCGCAAACTTCATATCCGTGCAGAATTACCTCGGGAGCATATGCGTTGACTCGCCGTGCCGGAACCTCACCAACCAGGCGAGCGCAGTGCAGCTCTCATCGATCCCGTCAACGCAGAACGGCATAAATGGCCATCTGCTCCAGGCGAAGGCCGTGGGAACTAACGGTGTCGCCATCGCGAACGTCCTCGTAGGGTTCCAGGCAACGCTGGGCAACTTCACAGGAAGCAATGGCATGCGATGGTTCACCAATTACACCAATGCGAACGGCATAGCGTCCGCATTCATCTACCAGGCCGGGCCGAGCGGCCTGTCCCGCGTGACGGCAACAGCATTCTACCAGGCGAACGGCATGGCCGACAACCTGACCGGGTGGTGGCCCATGAATCTCGGCGCCGGGGCAAACGCATACGACATAAGCGGCAGCAACGACATTGGCACAATGACAAACGCATCGTACGCCCTTCCTGCTTTCTCGGCGAAGTTCAATCCGGATTCTTACATGGTTACAAACACAGAGGCAAGCTCCGCTTCAACGATCACCTTGAGTGCATGGGTATATCCAACGTCGTACACTGCAAACCAGGCGATAATCGGGCAGGGTAACTCCGGCACGGACTCCTGGGAGCTCTTCCAGAACGGCACCAAGTACACGTTCAGGATATACGGTGTGGGCACGGTCTCGTTCGGCTCCGTGTATGTGAACAGGTGGTCGCATGTCGCAGTAACATACAGCTCAGGAACTACAAACGCATTCATCAACGGCGCCCCTTCAGGCAACTTTATTCTCGGCTCCACACTGCTCGCCAACCGTCCGTTGTACATCGGTTATTCCAACAACGACATAACCTCGTCTTATTTCTCGGGAATGGTGTCGAACCTGCAGGTTTACAACACTGTCCTGTCGCAGAATTCCATTTCTGACCTCTACGCCCTCGGCGTCTCATCGCCTCCGGTAAACGCGGCAATACTCGGCTGGTGGCCCCTTAACGGGAATACGCGCGATTACGGCGGCAATGCAAACAACGCAGTGCCGTTTGGCAGCATGAGCTTCACGAATCCAAACCTCAGTGCCTCAATCAATGCAAATGCAAGCTCAGGCTATGTTGCAGCATTCAACGGCATAAACAGTTATGTGAAGGCAAACGGCGTCAGCCCCGCAAGCTTCTCGATATCCGCCTGGGTATACCTCAACAGCTACAAGGACGGGATAATAGAGAGCGGCAACACCGTCAATACTAACCACCTGCTTATGTTGGAGAATACCAATACCAACTGCGGGAACTCCGTAAGCAACACCAACTATATGTTCAAAGGCAAGGTGGGATGGAGCAGCGGTTATGAGACCGTATGCGATCCGGTAACCCCCGTGCTTGGCACGTGGTATTACGTAGCCACCACATACAACGGCAATGTTCTTGGGATTTACGTGGACGGGGCCCTTATGGCTACGAACTCCATCAGCGAATCTGCAGGAAGTTCCAACGCAGAGTACATCGGAGCGTATTCCGGGGGCAGCGGCAGCTATTCGTTCAACGGTCTTATCTCAAATGTTCAGATATACAATGACTCCCTTAACGCCGCGCAGGTGCTGCAGCTTTACTACGAAGGCCAACAGTCCCTTCCCCTGCAGAATGGCCATCTTGTGGGATGGTGGCCCCTTGAAGGCAACGCCAACGACAGCGCGTCAAACGCGCTTCCAAGCACGTCCACAAACGTAATCTATAATCAGTACCAATTCCCGAGTCCAGGCGCGACGCAGTACTCTCTTTCCGGTTATGGCACGGAGTTCAACGGCGCCGGGAACATCCTCATTCCGAATAACGTGGTTGTGGGCAGCAACACCCTTTCTCTGCTTGCATCGGTGTATCCGTCGCAGTACATAACCGGAAACGTGGGCATTCTCTCGTTCAACGGCATAGGCAGCGGCTTCTACCTCAATGCGACAAAAGGCGCATACGGGACAGCGAACGCGGTATTCGGCGTGGACATAGGGGGTTCCTGGAAAGCCGCAGTGGCTGCGAACGCGTTCCCCAATCCAGGCACTTGGTATACTGTTGCAGGAGTGTATAACGGCTCCAGCGTCAACATATACGTTGGCGGGCAGCTTTACTCCAGCACCCCTGCTTCAGGAAGCATAACCCTCCCGGACAACACGATACTCTTCGGAGGAACCGCAGGGCACAGCTTCAACGGCACAATAGCAAACGTTCAGGTCTACAAGTCAGCATTCTCGGCCAACCAGATAAACCTGCTCAATGGCCTTGGCATGCCTGCCAGCGCATCGCTCAACGTACCCATAAGTACTACCTGAGCCTGCGCGCAAGACAGACGCTATTCAGAGTCATCCTTCTCCTCCTTCTTATCGTTCTTCCTGCCTTTTATTATGGCAATGTCGGCAAGGCTGACCTCCACGGGCTTCGGCTGCTCCTGCTTCTTGCGCTCCCTGTGTTCGGTGCTCCTGCGTCTCTCGCCGTTGATCTTGCGCAGCTCGCCATACAGTAAGTCGAGTGTCTTCTCTATCTCTTCGAGGGACTTGTTCGCCTCCTCGATTCCTTTCGTAAGCTCCGTTATGTCACCCTCGACGAACTCGGCCTTCCTGCGCATCCTGTAGCTCTGTATCGCCTCGTTCAGCTCCTCGTCTATCTTGCTCTTCTTGCGTATGAGGTCCTTTTCCGCCTCAAGAGTATAGGCCTCTGTAGAAATGCGGAACTCGAGGTTCTCCTTGCGCCTGCGGAGGTAGCCTATGTTCTTCGTCGACTTGCGCCCCTGCGCTACCATCTTCGCCGTCGCCTCCTTCTCCGCCATCTTATATGCGAGCCTGCGCTTCATGCGCCTTACGTCGGCGATGAGGGCTCCCTTCTTGCGCCTCTGCTCCTCTATGCCCTTGGCCAGCTCCTTCTGGCGCTCAGTGGCGCCCTCCGGCAGCTTCACCGAATAGTCGAACTCCCTCGGCCTGTCCCCGTGCCGATGCTCGTGATGGTCCTTCTTCCCCTCGCCTGCGGCCCCCCCTTCCTTAGGTTCCTTAATCTCCACAGTTGCACCTTCGTGTTTCTTATGCTCGCTTGGAGCGCTCTTTTCCTCTTCCAGTAAATCGCCTGCATCAGTTCCTTGCATCGTGTGATGAATAATCTGAACGTCAACCTCTTTATAATACCGACTTGTAAACATCAATGAGCTTGCCTGTTACCCTTTCCGGAGAAAACCTCATCGCCGTCTCAACAGCACCATGTGTATATTTGCCTGCATTATTTAAAACCTTTTCTATTTTGCTGGAACACTGCGCATAGTCGCCAGGACGGAACTTCTCGCCGTTGAACCCGTTGCTTATGAGCTCCCTGAGGGCAAGATAGTCTGCGCCGACCACCGGCTTTCCCGTCGACATCGCCTCCAGGGCCACTATCCCCTGGGTCTCGAAAGTAGAGGGCATGCAGAACACGTCGCACGCGGAGTAAGCCGAAGGGAGCCTCCCGCGCTCCACGAAGCCCGTAAAGACAACGTTGTCCAGCTTCATGCGCCTGGCCATGGCCTTGTAATACGTCTCGGCCGGCCCTGTTCCAGCTATGACGAACCTTCTGTTCCTGCCGCGCAGCAGCCTGGCCGACCTGAGAATGACCTCGAGCTTCTTCTCCCTGCTGATCCTGCCCACGTAGAGCACAAGCTTCTCATCATCGCCTATCCCATGCTCTTTCCTGAAGGCGTTCCCGCCCGCCTTCCTGTTGAAGACTGTCCTGTCTATCATGTTCGGCACAACGCTCACGTTATCCACCCCATGCCTGGAGAGCATGCCGGCAATGGCCTGCGATGGCGCTATTGTCGCGTTGCACCTCTTGTAGAAGAACTTGATGTACTTCTGCATGTACTCCGCGGTGAGCTTCCTCAACTGCCTGTTGTTCGGGTAGTAATCGTTTATGACGGACCTGTTTCCCACGAGGGTATGGAACGAGCCCACAATCGGGGTCTTGGAGAGACGCGCGTTTATGAGCCCCGAGAGGCCCATGAAGAAGGGGGTGTGCGCGTGTATCACGTCTATGTCGAGCTTGTTGAGCGTCGTTATGGAATGGTACGGGAAGAGGGCAACGCTGTACTGCGGATAAGGCTTGAACCCGACCCCCTGATAGAGGAACACGTCCTTGCTCTTCGCCCTCTCCCTGCCTATCCTAGAGCTGGCGAATATGTATACCTTATGGCCCCTGCGCTCTAGCTGCCGCTTGAAGTCGTTTATGGATGTGACTACGCCATCTACGGCAGGCTCATAAGTGTCCGTGTAAAAGGCTATGTTGAGCTTCATGGTCTTACTCGTTGCAGACTTATTCAGGAGCGAGCGCCTAAATAGTTACCGCTTCCCCTCCCGCTCCTTTTATCTTCTCAATCGCCTTCTTCGAGAATGCGCTCGCCTTCACCGACACGGCTTTGCTTATGGTCCCATTGCTGAGCACCTTGTAGCCCCGAAGCTCTATTGTCGGCTTTGGCTCTGTCGAGCGGAATGCCATATCAGACACACTGCCGACATTGGTCTCGATGAGAGTTCTGGCGCCCCAGTGAGTGAATCCCTTCTTGCCCAGTAAGCCCTCGCCTGTGATGACTGCCCTGGTGAACTTGTGCTTCTTTCCGCCCATTCCCACCCCGCCGCGGCTTCCCTTGCCCCTCCTGTTCTTTATGTTGCCTGCGCCCCAGCTCCTCCTTCCAAGATACTTCCTGTTCTGCTTCTTTGAACGTAATACCATGCGAATACCTACATCATCATCCTTATGAGCCTGTCCATGTCGTCGCCGCGGTAGCCCATCGCGCCGCCGGTGCTGTAGCCCCTCTTTATGCCCTCGTAGCCGTGCCTTGGCGGGTGCATGTGCAGCGGCACCCGTACTACCGACCCGAGGCTCTTCTTGCCCGAGGATACCTGCGAGATGTCCTCCTGATTCACCTTGAGGCCCTTGCTGTCCAGAAGCTCTGTCAGCGTCTCCCTGCTTATCTCGCCATATGTAACGAAGTCACTGCACTTCCTCAGCATGCCCACGTTAGACTTGCTCCCATACAGGACAGCAAGGTTGTTGACGCGCTTGAGGTTCAGCCTGTTGAGGGTCTCGACTATGCTCCTCCTCACGCCGACGCGGCCCCTGATCCTGACCACTGCTATGAGCTTGTTCTCAATGTTGGCCTTCATAAAAAGCACTGTTGCGTTGTTTATATGCGCCTATGCCTGACCTCTTGTAAGCCTGAATAAGCACACATATATGTTGAATAAGCTATTTAAGCCTTTTTGCGCGCCCGCCAGCATGGACACTTTGCGCCAAGACGCGCCATCCGGCCCGCTGCCTGTTCTCATGTTGCTTTATATTTATTTCCATGCAATCAATATCAACTAGGTGGCAATCCATGCGATACCTTATGCTCGCCGCTGCGGCGCTTGCTCTGCTCGCCCTGTCAAACACGTATGCCTACTACAACATAACCTACGTAAATACGACGGTCATACTCAACGGCAACACAAGCGCGCATGTAGTCGAGCAGTTCACCCTTTTCGTCAGCAATTCCTCGTACTCGCAGTACGAAAGCAACCGCAACGCAGTGAACCTGAGCCTTAGCCACTGGCAGCAGGTGCTGTACACCACGCAGCTCCAGGAGAACCTCATAGGCCGGGGTCACAGCATCTACAACTTCGAGTTCCTTCCAGGCCCGCTTGTAGTCCAGACGCAGAATGGCGGCATAGCCACGCTCTCCCTGAACTACTACATCAACAACGTCACCAACATGAGCAACATAGCCCCCAGGAAGTTCGAGTACGTATTCAACAGCTCGCTGTTCAACTTCCAGAGCACCGCGAACGGCCAGATACTCCCGGTGGACACGAGGCTCAACATAGTGATACCGAACGGCGCGCAGATAGTGTCCGTATATCCGATACCAGACAGCCCGCACATAAACGCGAGGGGCAGCTACGCCAACACGACAACGTTCTCGTGGTACTCCGGCGAGCTTCTCTCCTCATTCACGTTTGATTACGCGACCACGCAGTCGCTTCAGGCGGAGGTGCTCGCATACCTCCAAGGCATATACAGCAACTATACGCCTGAGCTTTATGCAATATTAATAATAATCATCGCCCTGGCCATCGCTTATCTCTATAGGGCAAGCAAGAGGCAGGAACAATGACCGCAAGGGCACAAACGGCAATGGAGTATCTATCTACTTACGGATGGGCGTTCATAGTCGTGGCCATAGTTGTATTCGCACTTTACGCGTCAGGGGTCTTCGGGGGCAATGTCAGCTCTCTTCCCACCGCGTGCGTGGCCCAGGGCGGCTTCCTCTGCGCAGGGGCGCAGATGAATACAACCGGAAACGTCCTAATAACTTTCGGCGAGGCGTTAGGAGTTCCGATAAACATAACCGGAACAGCGTGCGTAAACACCACAAATGCGCCATCATCGTTCATATCTGCGTCAACCAACATCCTGCCGGGCCAGAAGATAAGCATGATATTTCAGTGTCCGCTGTCCTCGAACGCAATAGGTACCGCATTCCAGGGTACTTTATGGGTGCAGTACACCAAGCAGGGAGAAACGCAGCAGGTCAGCAAGATTGGAATACTTACCGCAAAGGCCACAACCGCAAACTCCCTCGGCCTGTCTGGCGGCGGAGGCAATAACCCTCCGTCGCGGTATCCATACTCTGTCTCTATAACCCTCTCAAATGCGAACACGACAACGGCAACGCCCTCGCCGTTCCAGCAGATGCTCTCCATAGACAGCGCCACGTATTCATCATACATAAACTCAAACTGGATGAACGTAGAGTTCACAACGGGGAACTACGCCGCAGGCACCCCCGGGACAACGCTCCAGGCCTGGGTCGAGTCCAACGCCACAAACTCCTCTACAAACACGATCGTCTGGGTGAAGCTCCCATTCAGCATAGGCGCGAGCTCATCGAACACAATTTACATCGACTTTCTCTCGAGCAACGTCATGTCTGCTTCAGGGCCGACAGGAGAAGCGCCGCAGCTCAGCAGCACATATGCGCAGTATGACAATGGAGCCGATGTATTTAACTATTACCAGGCATGGGGCGGGCTGAGCTCGTTGCCTGCAGGCTGGACAAACGGTGGCGCAACCATGACATATAACCCGACAAACACGCAAATCAGCGTCCCGTCGAGCTCGTACTACATGGTATACAACCAAAACGCAGCTGCGATATCCATCCCTGAGGTCTGGGAGTTCTATGGCAATGCCTACTCCCTCGCTACAAGCGGCGGAATGGGCTGGGGGCTGTTCCAGAACGTGTGGTCTAGCGGCTCGTATACCGCAGGTACTCATACCTACGCGTTGCAGGAGGCAGATCTGGGCAGCGCAGAAGTAGGCGCAGATGCGGACTGGGGTTTAAATGGGGGCACAAACACGGGATTTGTTGACACAAATGCCTTAAAGCTATACACAATAGCTGTCGCGTCTGGCTCATCGGTCAAGGATTATGTTAACTATGCGCCAATATGGTCGTCTTCAGCAGAGTACTCCTTTACCCCAGCGGGCCAGGTGTTTGCCAATCATCAAAATTCCTATCCGTACACAATTCTTTGGTCACGAACGCGCGCCTACCCTCCCGGCGGAGTGATGCCTGGGCTGTGCGTATCCGCCTCTCCCACGATCCTGGCAAGCATCTCGCCGTCAAGCATCTTCCAGGGGCAGAGCCTCACGCTCTCCTCGAGCACGAGCTGCGGAACATCTCCATACACGTACCAATGGTACGAAGAAGCTCCGGGCGCATCATCCTACTCCGCAATAAGCGGCGCGACATCCTCCTCGTACAACTTCCAGACCACAAGCAACTCGCCGGGCGGCACGTACAGCTTCGAGGTCAAGGTGACCGACAGCAACAATAATCAAGCCACGAGCTCTGCCGTCAGCGCCACGGTCATCTCTGGCACGAGCCATATACTCTACGTGGCGAATCAAGGATCAAACAACGTGATCATGGTTGACTCCCTTACAAACTCCACCACAAACAACATTGAATCCTCTGTTCTGGGGGCGATCACGTCGGGCTTCAGCCAGCCGTACGCCGTATCCTTCTCCCCAGACGGTACTCGTGCGTACGTGGCGAACGGGGGCTCAAACAACGTCGTCATAGTCAATTCCGCCACGAACACCGTTACCGGTTCGATAAACACTTTCTCCTTCAACCAGCCATGGGGAGTCGCATACTCTCCATCAGGGACATACGCATACGTGCCCAACTGGGGAACCCACGTTATCTCAATAATCAACACTGCCACAAACATCATAACGGGCCAGATATCGTCCGGAATGCTCAACGCACTGGGCGGCACTGCGTTCTCTCCCTCGGGAACGTATGCGTATGTGGCGAATGAGGGCGCAAACAACGTAGTGATAGTCGACACGGCGACGAATACTGTCACCGGCGCAGTTTCCGGTTCTATCAGCTGTGGAGGACTCTGCAGCCCATATGCCATTGCGTTTTCGCCGACACAGTCCAGCGCCTATGTTGCATACAGCGGAGGCGTTGCAGTAATAAGCACTGCGACTAATGCAATTACAAGTACGATAACCTCGGGCTTCAACACGCCGTGGGGAGTCGCATACTCCCCATCTGGGACATACGCGTACGTGGCTAACAATTACGCCCAGAACGTCGTTATAATCAACACAGCCACGAACATGGTCGTGAACGCGATCGCTTCGGGCTTCAGCTACCCGAGAGGCATCGCATTCTCTCCTTCGGGGACGTACGCGTACATCGCAAACTCCAACTCCAACAACGTCGTTATAATCAACACAGCCACGAACACCGTCACAGGCGCCATCGCGTCGGGCTTCTACCAGCCGTATGGGATCTCCTTCTCCCCATCTGGGACATACGCGTACGTGGCTAACAATTACGCCAACAACGTCGTGATAGTGAATACAGCATCTAATTCGGTGGCGAGCACGATATCCGCCGGCTTCAGCTACCCTGCCGGAATAGCATTCTCGCACAACGGCGCATACGCGTACGTGGCGAACCAGAATGCAAACAATGTGGTGGTCGTCAACACCGCAACGAACACGGTAGTATCAGCTATCTCTGGCGGATTCAATTCCCCTACGGGAGTGGCCGCGCAACCATAAGCCGTAATGAAATTCACCGCCTCTCATGTGCCGCTTCGAATGCTGCATATCTGCCAATGACCTGCGCAAGCGCCGAAGGCGTGGTGCCCTTGATTATCCCGAGCATCTCCTCAGTGTCTATGCGCTCCTCCGATGCCTTGTCTTTTCCGTGCTCTACCGTTTCCTCAAGCGTCTGAATCTTCGCTTCCCTGCATACGTTGGCTATGTCCGCGCCGGTGAATCCCTTTGCGGCGCTTCCGAGCTTAGCGTAGTCAATGTCCGGGGCGACCTGCGACTTCTTGAGGTACCTCCTGAACAGCTCCTCCCTTCCGGAGGAGTCAGGCGGCTCTGCGTATATAAGCTTGTCCAGCCTCCCTGGCCTGATGAGCGCTGAATCCACGGCTTCGGGTCTGTTGGTTGCTCCCACAATCAGCACTCCTCTTGTCTTCTTTGCCTCGTCGAATTCGCGTAGGAACTCAGCAGTGAGTCTTGTCCCGAGCTCGCTTGCGGTGTCCCTGTCCGGCGTCAGCGAGTCTATCTCATCTACGAACATTATCGAAGGGGCGTTCTCCTTGGCACGGAAGAAGTACTCCTTGAGCTTCTTCACAGCACTGTCATAGCCCTCCTTGCTGAGATCTGCGCCGGATACCTTTATCATGTGCACGCCGCTCATCTCATCGGCTATCGCCTGCATCAGCATCGTTTTCCCGCAGCCTGGTGGGCCGTACATCAGCACGCCGCTCACCATCTCAAGGTCGTAATCCTTCATCAGTTCGGGGTGCTGCAGCGGTATCTCTATCGCCTCCTTAAGCGCCTTCTTGGCCTTGTCCATCCCTATTACGTCATCTATGGCGAGCTTCTTCTCCTCGCTCTTGAGCTCCTCCTGCCCCAGTCTTCTCTCATAGTCTGTCTTGAACTCATCATATTCCTCGAGCTGCGCGAACGTGGTAGAAGGCTTTGTGCCCTTTATCACGTCAAGCAGGTCATCCGTGGTTATCTTCAAGGCCTTCGAGTTCTTCAGAGCCTCGCCGCCTATGTGCGTGGCGGTCTCCCTGCACACGTTGGCTATGTCCGCTCCGGAGAACCTGCCCGTGCTCTCCGCCAGCATGTCGAGGTTTATGTCAGAGCTCATGGGATACATCTTCGCATAATGCCTGAATATCTCCTTCCTTCCTGACTTGTCAGGCAGCGGCATGTACACTATCCTGTCGAAGCGGCCAGGCCGCATCAGGCTCTGGTCTATCAGGTTGGGGACGTTAGTGGCGCCGACTATCACCACGCCCTCAATCTTCTGGAAGCCGTCCATCTCCGATAAAAGCGTAGAGAGGAGCTCCGGGTCGACGCTGCCAGAGAAAGCGTCGCGCCTCCGCGCTATGCCGTCAATCTCGTCGAAGAAGAGCACTGCGGGCGTGTGCGCCTTCACCCTGTCGAATATCTTCGACAATGCGGCAGAGCTTGCGCCGAGCTGCGGAGAAAGTATGGACGAGCTCTTAACGTAGAAGAACCGTGCGCGAACCTCGTTGGCGAGCGCGCGCATGATGAGCGTCTTTCCGGTGCCCGGCGGCCCGAAGAGCAGTATGCCCTTTGCAGGCCTTATCCTGTATGCGCCGGCTATCTCCTTGTGCTCTATCGGCTGCAGTATTGCCTCTTGAAGCTCCTCCTTGGTGTGCTCGTAGTTGCCTATGTCCCGCAGCGTCTCCCTGGTTCCAGTGGTCAGATCCTCGAAGGCGTCGCCGAACGTGCCGAGGAAGTCCTTCTTCATGACGTCAAGCGCCCTTATGACATCCACCTCATTGAGTTCAAGGAAAACGAGAAGCAGGGGCGCTATGGCAAAGCCCGCAAGCGCATAGACGTCAATGCCGGTGCTCATGGCATATGACATCACGGCATAGCCCGCTAGTATCGCAAGAGTGAAAAGGCTCGACTGCGAGCCCTTGAAGAGCGACCTACTCCTTATGACATGGCTTGCAATCGCGAACGTAACCACGAGCCACAATACCAGCTGCACTGCCAGCAGCGCTATGTTGTAATCTATCGCCAACACGCTAAGGTATAGCGCCTGTGTCACATAAGACGCAGAGTTTATGAACATCATCAGCGAGCCCGCAAACGCTCCCGGAAAGCCTGACAGCGTGGGCAGGGGCTTGCCGCCTATGAGGTAAGCCGACATGGGACTAGAGCTTATGCCTGTGGCGGCGGCGAACCCCACCGTATTGAACACCATGGGCGCCGAAAGGCTTATCGTTGTGAGCGCCGCCACTACCGGCAGCGCCATCATTGCTATTGACACGGCTATCGCGCCGCGCTTGGTTCCTATGTAAAGTATGCTTATCACGAACACAGGTATCTCAAGGAAGTAGCCCAATACCGAGAACGGCAGTGCAAGCAGCGTGTACGCTACTATTATGGTGCGGTAGTGCCTGTAGCCGAAGATGAGCGCAACAGAGAGCGCTATTATGTACAGTAAGGCTAGCAATGGCGCCTGGTACAGGTACATCGGCAGCGTGAGGAATAGCAGCGCCATGAGTCCGGCAAGCGGATGAAGCCTTGCGAGGAAGAAGACTATCACCGCAAGGGGAACAAGCACCACTATCGGATAGAACGGGAAGGCGATCGCTATGCTTATGAACGCGAAAACCGAGAGCAGGGAGTCTGGAAAATACTTGTTGTTCGCGAACTCCCTAGCCGCCTCTACGAACCAGTAGAATGTCAGCGGCACCGCTATGCGCTCCTTCTTCACGGCTTTCGCGATCACGGCATTTTGCCCCTGCTTCCCTACAATGGCGCTCGCGCTGATGCTTATCCTATTGCTCTCATCGGAATCCTCACCGCGCCCGCTTCCCGCTGGCCGCTTCGCTGGCATGATTTTTATACCTATGTAACGCTTATATATGTGCCTTTTAGGCAAACCCGCTGTAGCTCAACGGCAGAGCGATCGGCTGTAGTCTGGAGTGCTTCTTGGCATCAAGAAGGATACCGATAGGCTGGGAGTTCAAATCTCCCCAGCGGGAGATACTGTAAATTGAAGAGCAGACGTGGTCTAAAGGGATCCTACCACGGATGCGAGCTCCTTCGTCTTTAAGACCCTGAACCTTCTCTGGAAACCAAAGTCATTGTCATTGCTCCATAAGACGGTATTGTTTCGCAGCGCACATGCCACGTAAAGCCAGTCCTTCGGGTCTGCAACTAGCACAGCTGCTCCAGGAAGAAACGGCTTTAGGTCACTGTCCGGTACAAGTTCTACCTGACTAAAGACCTTCTCCGTAAGCCTATAAAGCTCATCATCTCCGAGCCCCGACTTTCCCTTTATCTCAAGAACATGCCGCAGGAGCCCATCCACAATGAACTCCGGGGAGAAAAGCGACAGGGCAGGGTTGAAAAACAGCCGTCGCGTAACTGAGTCCTTTATGAGGCATGCGAACAAAACGTTCGCATCAGCCGTTACTCTCATTCAGGAGCGCCTCCGCATGCCTTGCAGCTGCTTTGGATACCGTCTTCTCAATCAGCCTCCAGTCCTTCAAGCTGAACTTGCTTTTTTTAGCTATTCTCTCCGCCTCATAGAAATCAGCGATTTTCTGTTCTATGATGTTTCTTACTGCACTTGACCACTTCACAGACGAATGCTTCTCCATCTCTGTTTTCAAATCATCGCTTATAACGAGCGTGATATTCTTCATAAAATCACATAAATATTATGTGAATAAACATATTTATATGTTGTGATTGGGGCTATGGCGGAGCTGAGACCTATACGTGTTGGAAGTTCAAATCTCCCCAGCGGGAGATACTACTTCGCCAGAACAACCATGAAGTGCCTCTTGTATGTTTTCATGAACAAAACCGTGAAGCCCTCAGCTTTGAATGCATCAGCAACCTCCTCTTCAGAGAAAAGCCTGTGCGCAAGGCGCATGAAAGGCGGGGCCCTGCTCCTGTCCCAGTCAAGCACTATGACATTGCCCTTTGTTTTCAGGACCCTCGCCATCTCCCTCAAATAGCCTTTCGGTAAATGGTGGAACGACGCCGATGAAAAAACAACTTCGACAGACTTGTCGCCCAGCGGCATACGGCCTGACTCGGATAATCTGGGACTTACGTTCTTCACGTTCCTGCAGTTTTCCGCCAGCACGTCAAGCGTTTTCTCATCAACATCTATCGCGTATACCTTCTTTGCGCGCCTTGCAAGAACCTTCGTCACGCTGCCGTCCCCCGGGCCTATATCCGCGACGGTTTTGTTCCCTATATATTTTCCTATTCTCGCCATCTCCCTCTCAAGGAACTCCATCCTCTCCTTCGCCGATTCGGATGGACCATGGTCGTGAGTACCACCCATAACACTACCTCCCTACCGCATCGAATGCGGCGAGCATAACCTTGCTTACGTTGTCAGGAATCTCAAGGTCACTTATCTCTTCTCTGCCGAACCATTCCACGCCATCAGACTCCTCTGCCTGCTTTGATATGCTGCCCTCAACTGCTTCAGCAAGGTAAATTGAGCTGTAATGCATGTGGTGCTCACCTTCAATATAAGGGACCTCCCAAATCATTGTCGTAAACGGCACTGGCTCGTAATGTGCAAGCGCGCTCCGGAGATCATAGAGGCTCTTCCCGAGTATTATCCTGGCATGAAGCCCTGTCTCCTCGAGCGTCTCCCTAAGCGCCGCTTCGTGCGGAAACTCATCTTTCTCTACATGCCCGCCAGGATATATCCATACTCCGAGCGCCTTGTGCCTTGTCAGAAGTATCTTTTCATGGTCCTTGTCGAACACTATACAGTTTGCAGTGAGGCATTTCTTCATGCTATACTGTTGAATGGAAAAGGATTTATAGTAACGTTACCCTGTTGTTACGGTTGAATGCGAAGTTCCACAATCACGAAGGGCGAGCTCGTGAGCTTTATGGCCGAAGATAAGCTGCCTCTGCACGGCTTTCTAGTGCGAAACAACCCAAAACGTTGCATAATAAACATACATGGGATGGGCGGCAATTTCTACAGCAGCCCGAGGATCAAATACCTCGCACAGCTTAAGAGGTTCTCTGTGTTCTCGATGAATACGCGAGGCCATGACGAGATATCAAGCACTAGGAAGGCCAATGGGAGGAAATGGATCTATACCGGCACAGGAACGGAGAAGTTCGAGGAGTGCGTGTACGATATAAAAGCAGCAATAAACGTTCTTTGGGGCATGGGATTCAGGAGTTTTGTGCTTATGGGCCACAGCACAGGATGCCAGAAGATATCATACTACCAATACAAGCGCAATGACAAGAGAGTCAAGGCGTTGGTGCTTCTTGGTCCTGCCGATGACTACGGTCTTAGGAAAGCAGAGAAAAACTTCAAAGAGACAGTGGCACTTGCCAACAGGCTTGAGAAGGCGGGCAAGGGCAGCGTACCCGTTGCGGAATTAGGTTTCTTCTCCCCAAGGCGCATAATGTCAGTGTCTGACACAAGGAACGCGGAGTCAAGGATATTCTATTATGATGGCAAGCTTTCGGAGTTCTCGAGGATCAAGACCCCAATATGTGCAGTTTTCGGAAGCGGGGAGGAGTACAAGGACAGGCCAGTGTCCAAATATCTTGACATACTTTCCAGAAAAACCAATTCCAAGAACTACAAGAGCATAATCATCTACGGCGCTGACCATTCCTTCCGAGGCCATGAGCATGAAACCTTCAGTGCGATTGGGAAGTGGCTCGAAGAAGCAGTGAAGTAGATGCAGCTCAAGCTCATTATAATAAGCCCGAAGTACCAGATGAACGTAGGCTACATCGCAAGGGTTGCGAAGAACTTCGGCATATCACGGCTCTTCTTCCTAAACCCCCGCGCGAACATTCATGGGAACAAGTCCATCATGTACTCAAAGCATGCCGTAGACATTCTCAAGTCCGCGAAGGTTTACAAAAGCTTTGACTCCGCGGTCTCGGACTGCGATCTCGTGATCGGCACGACCGGAATAATGCGCCGCGGGCCGCGGTTCGACAACATCTGCACCCCCGAGAAGGCGCTGGCGCTGTCCGAAAAGCGTGGCGGAACAGCAGCGCTGCTCATCGGCAGGGATGACACTGGCCTGTCCGTCGAGGAGCTGGGCAAGTGCGACCTATTGGTAAACATAGGATCGAATGCCGATTATCCTGTCCTCAACATATCGCATGCGCTTGCCGTGCTCCTGTACGTGTTCACCAAGAAGGCATTCGATCGCGGCGTGCCCAAGGCCGACAGGCCGAACGAGAAGGAGCTCAATGCCTTACTGTCCATGTTCAGGAGCATGACAGAAGGGAAGAAGATACGTGACAGGAAGGGAGTGGAAGTGATATTCAGGAAGATGGTGCGCCGCTCGACGCTGAACAGGCACGAACTGCACGCACTTATGACTGCCTTTAAGTGAATAGAAAAAAGAAAAAGAAAAGAAGGGAGACCAGCAGGATTACTGCTTAGGCCTCTTCCTCTTTATTATCTTGACCTTGCTCGGCGTAATAAGCACGCGGTTCTCGTCTATCTGCGCTATGTCTCCGTTCACCTTTTCGACATAGGCCTTCATCTTCGAGAGCACGTTGTTGCGCGTCGTAGGCCTCTTGTTCAATTCTGACACATCGAGCAGGATTATGTTCCTCCTAGATATCTCTTCCTGCAGCGGGTCTATGTCGCTTTCGCTTACCACAGTCACCGGCTTGACATACATGTCAGCTGGCTCGTGGAGAACGTCTACGTCTTCCATCTCTGCCGAGTTCATGTACTCCTCTATGTCCATTCCTTTCGTGCTGCCAAATGCCTGGCCAAGCTTGCCGAATACTCCCATTTTATCGCCTTTTTTGCACTAGTAGATGAAGATTAACTATTAAAAACTTTCCTATGACGGCAAACTACGCGGATAAATGAGATGTTTTCACATTCCCCGATGCCTGCAACCGGCGCATTTAATAAAATGCGGAGCGCATTATTAGCGGTTTCATGATTTATGCACTGCTTGCTGCCAATTACGGCGCTGGTTTCTCCCTGTCAGGAGTACCGCAGGGCGATATCGGAGTTATCCTGGTTGTCATAGCTCTGATGGCAACCCTCAGAATATACCGCGGCGTACGGGGTGCAAGGTTCAGCCGGGGTCGCGTCTACAGGCTTCCGGCCATCTATCTTGTCCTGACTATATTATCGCTGTTTGCACTGAATCCCTCCTATCTCAACGTGATTGTTGTCCTGGTTTCAATAATCGCCGGGTATATGATAGGGCTCAGGCTCGCTGCAGGTCTCCAATTCTTCGAAAGGAACGACACGACATACTACAAGCGCTCGCCGTTCATAATGATTGTTTGGCTTGTATCCTTCATGGCCCGGCTCGGCATCGAGTTCCTTTACCCGACCAACCTAGTTCTTGGCATTGTTGTAGAGGTTGTACTCGCTGGCACAACCGGACTGGTCCTGGGAGAGGCGACGCACATAATCAAGGGCTACGGGAGATACAAGAACGCTTCCTGAGGCAGATGGCATGGCAAGCGGCGCGAGCGATGACAGCAGTATCCGTATCACGATACACGGCAAGATCGG
>JAKAVL010000014.1 GCA_021817305.1 Microcaldota archaeon
GCTTCCCCTGCGATTGCAGGGTATGTTCTCAGTTCCTCGACACTGTTTGCAGCGCCTGTTGCGCTGTATTGACCTGCATCTCCCTGAGCGTATCTTTCCCTCTGTCCGAGGGTAGCTCTATTGAGTATGTTTATTGCTGCGTTTATGTCACTGTCCATATGCAGGCCGCAGTTTCCGCATACGTACTCTCTTTCCTTTAGAGGCATCTCCTTCTTTGTGCCGCAACTGCTGCACATCCTTGTTGTGTCCCGTGAGGGTACCTCTGTTACCTCCATGCCAGCACTTTCAGCCTTGCATGAGAGGTAGTTCACGAATCTGCTCCATGAAGCATTTGCTATCGACTGCGCAAGCCTGTGATTTTTCTGCATGTTCTGTATGTTGAGGTTCTCTGTGGCGAATGACGTATAGCCCTGCCTGACCAGTCTGTTGGATAGTTTGTGCATGAAGTCGTCTGACGCCCTTGTTGCCTCGTTCCATTCTTTTTGGAGGTGCTGTTTTGCCTTCTCCCGTCTTTTTGACCCTTTCTTCCTTCTTGCTATTGACCTTTGCCACCACTTTATGCGCTTCTCGTGTTTTTTGTAGAACTTTGGCTTTTGAATTGTAGTGCCGTCGGACATGGCTATGAAGTTGTTTAGTCCGAGGTCTATTCCGATTGGGTTTGTGTCTTTTAGTGTTGCGGGATTGGTTGCCTGTTCTGCGGTGAAGATTGCGTAGTAGTCCTTGCCCTCCTTCTTTATCGTGAGCGTCTTTATTCTTCCCCCTATCTGCCTGTGCTGTTCTATCTGAACACGCCCTATCTTTGAGATGCGTAACATATTCTTTCTGCCTGACTTTTCTATCCCGAATGAGCCATTATTCTCAAGCTGAGTTATTGAATTATATTTGTCATTTGACTTGAACCTCGGGAATCCGACTTTTACTTTTCTGCCCTGCTTCCTTTCCTTGCACCTTCTGAAGAAGTTTTGGTATGTTCTGAGCAGTTTGTTGCGGATGTCTACTCTGACATGAGCGTAGAGTTGAAGATATGTCTTGTCCTCCTTTATTATTTCGTTGAGGAACTGGTTTATGGTTCTTTGCGATATTTTTGAAGAAGAATTGGATTTATGCGCCTCAATCGTCTTCTCAAGTAGTTTGTTGTAGAGTCTTTGGGACAGAGATATGGAATTGTCTATGGCTGTCTGCCTTTTCTGGTCAGGATATATCCTGAACTTGTAGGCACGCATAGTTTCCATATTTCTTGTTTTGTTTTGCATTCTTATATACCTTCTTACGCCCCTAACCCACCATTGAAATGATGGGTTTGCGGGGCGAATCATTTATCAACACCATACTTATAGCGATAATAAGCTATAAAGGGGTTTGGCAGGCCAGCTTTTATATTTGAGGTGGCATAAACAATCATGGCATTCACGGCGAATGATGAAGCAAAGCTCGATTTCGCTTACAAATACCCTTTCTCCGGGGAGGCGAGGGAGATCGTCTCTGGAATGCAGGCCGGCTTCGACGCGAAGGCGCTTGCGGCGGGAAGGGGCCGCGTGCAGGAGGCCATTGACAAGAACATGAGCTTCGTCCGCATACAGATAAGCGGTATCAGGCTTGCGCACCTCACCAGCTATGTGTATGCGCGCATGGTGGTAAGCGCGCTGAAGAGCGCAGGCGCCCTGAACAGGTACGCAGAGTCAGAGGCGCACAGGTCGGCAGAGGCGCTCCTTGAGGGCGATGACACTGAATTGTTGCGTGTCTCTGATGAGTTGGGCCTTCATATGAAGAAGCGCGAGGGAGTCTTTTCGATGGCATTCGGGGAATACGTATCAGGCATGCCGAGGCAGGAGAGGTTCTCGCTTGCAAAGCAGCTGCTTCAGAGCGGCGCTGTGCGGATGAGCAGGGAAACCGCTATAGGCTTCGTCGAGAACTCGATGAGGAAGGAGATACTCAAGGGCCTTCCGATACCTGCAAAGGACCTCCCGAAGGACGTTGCAGAGCAGGCGAGAACGGTGAAATTGCCTGTAGTTAGGACGAGCGGCGCAGGCAGGGACCCGGGCGCCAGGTATCGCTGGATAGAGAAGCTGCTGGAGAACCCTATACCCGACGTGAGGCACAGGACCGTGAACCTTATCCTGGCGCCTTATTTCACCAATGTGAAGGGATTGCCCGAGGACGACGCGGTGAAGGCGGTAGCCGAGTACATCGACAGATGCAGGCTCGTTAACCCGGACACGAAGATCAACGATACGTACATCCGCTACCAGTGCAGGTACTCCAAGGAGAGGGGCATGAGGCCTTTGTCGCTTGAGAGGGCAAAAGAGCTTATAGGAGCGTATGTTGAATTGCAATAGACAGGGATTCCATGGTAAGCAAGATGTGCCACATATGCGGAAAGGCAGCCGACAGGACGTGCAGCATGTGCGGCAGGCCCGTGTGCGCCAACGATTTCGACAGCGCAGCTGCAATGTGCACGATATGCAGGTCAGGCAGGAGAATTGGCGCGGCAGTGAAGAAGGCCGGTTAGAGATTCTGGAAATCCGGAGCGCTCGTACCTTCTGGAAACGCCTCTGCGTTCTGCGCGCGCACCGGAAGGCCAGTCTCTCGAGCTATGCGCACTAGTTCAGACATGTCAATCTGGCGCTCTGTGTACAGCTCAGTGTATTCTATGTTCCCAAGCCTTGTTTTCCTGACCGTAAACGTGAGCTGCTGGAACATTCCGCTGCGTGTGACGCGTATCTTGACTGAACCGCGCCGTATTATGTCCATGGCAGCGTTTGGGATCTCGTGCATTGAATCGTTGTATCAGATGCCGCAAAATACCTTATAAACCTGTGCGTGCGCTACGCTGCCTTCCTGTACTGCTCGGGTTCTGGTTCAGCCTATCTCTGTGACCTGATGCGCTTGAGGTTTCTATCTGTTCTCCTGATGAGCCTCCTCCTCGCGTATGTACGACTGGTACGTGAGGTTGTTCTCCACGCGCCTGGAGAATTCCCATCCGGTTTTTGCCTGCGCAATCTGTCCCATGGCCCTTGAGATCGCATAGTCGAGGTTTATGGTGAGCTCGTGCGCGTTGGCTGCGTTGGAAGCGATGTTCTGGCCAACGGCTATCGGCGCAAGCACGAGGTCGTTGCCCTGCGCTATGGTCCACATCTCGCTCCTGACCTCGTACGCCTTCGCTGTGACCATGGGCACCTCCGCTGCCTTCCGCGCTGGCGCCTGCCCTGCTCCTTCACGAAGCGACATCGAGAGTTCCTCTCCGCGCTTCTGCTGCCCGCTCTTCTCATTTGCCTCCTTTGAATGGGTTGCCTGCTCCGACGCAAAGCGGGACTGGCGCTCAGCTAGCTTCTCCTCTTCTTCCGCGAGCTTGTCCCTTAGCGCTTCTGAGAGCATATGCGAAAGTGTCTGAATTCGCCTGCTGACCGCAGTTGCAGCCGACATCGCACCACCGTTTTATAATGCGCCTGGGCTGATATTTAGTTCTGCCGCACGGCGTTTTTTTCGCAGGGAGAGTTTATTAATGTGAAAGTGGCCAATAGAGGTAATACACTTTTTGATTTTGGGAGCTGCCGGTTAAGGCTCGCAACGACAATTGTGATTTTCGCGTACCGCACATGCGGGAAACAAATATTAAGCTATTTATCGTTATAGTGGCATGGCTGCTGGTTACATTGCGCTTCTCGTATTCATAGTCATCGCCCTCATAGTCCCCGCATCGCTCTTGCTCACGTCCATCTTGCTCAGAATAAGGAAAAGGCAGAATACAGTGTCGGGCCTGAACTTCGAGTCCGCGGAGCAGAGCGTCGGAGCTCGGACCAGCATAATGCAGGAGTACTTCCACTACTTCACCGGCTTCCTCGCGTTTGAGGTAGTTGCCGTCGTATTCGTGCTGTGGGTGTACGTGAGCGGCTTCCTGTCCGTGCACACCGACAACTACGTTATGGCGTTCGTCGTGGCCTCGCTTTTCCTAGAATACTTCGTTGTGCTGCTTGCACTGAGGCGCGTGAAATGACCGACGAGGCTACAGCAAGGAAGGAGATGGATGCGCTCGTTGCCAGATCGCTGGAGGGCAGGGAGATAAAGCCTAATGTGGTCTTCGCGAAGCTGTCAGACCTCATGAAGGTCGCCTCCAGGGGCATGGTGAACTGGTCCAGGGTGAACTCCATATGGCCCCTGCAGTTCGGGCTTGCGTGCTGCGCCATGGAGCTCATGGCGTTCGGGAGCGCCAGCACTGACGCGGAGCGCAGGGGCTTTTTGCTATTCCGCGCGACACCCCGCCAGTGCGACGTGATGCTCATTGCAGGATGGGTTACAAAGTCGATGATACCGGAGATAAAGCGCATGTACGAGCAGATGGCCAGTCCTAAATACGTCATAGCTTTCGGCGAGTGCGCGACGTGCGGGGGACCCTGGTGGGAGAGCTACAACATAGTGAAGGGAATAGATCAGGTTCTGCCCGTGGACGTGTACGTCGTGGGATGCCCGCCGCGCCCCGAGAATCTTTACTCGGCGCTCATGAAGCTGCAAAAGAAGATAGGTGGTGAGGTTGAAGGTTGAAAGGGAGGACCTTGGGAGGAATCTTTCGGACATGAAAAGGTCCGGATACACGTACCTTGTTAAGATAACCGCTGTAGACTACTCGGACCATCTCGAGGCCATATACATTCTCAGGAACATGGACGAGCGCAAGGACGTCTCCGTAGAGGTAAAGCTCGCGCCTACGGACCTCTGGCTTGACACTGTAATTTCGCAGTTTCCTGCGGCCGACTGGTATGAGCGCGAGCTGCAGGAGATGTTCGGCATACTGATAAAGGGCAGGAAGGCCGATCGCCTTCTCCTCGAGAAATGGGACGGCAGGGAATATCCGCTGCGCAGGAGCTTCGAGTGGGGCAAGGATTACGAGAGGATGTGAATGCTTACCAGAATAAACATAGGACCGATACACCCAAGCACCCACGGCGTCCTGCGACTTGTGGTTGACCTTGACGGAGACACCATAGCGAATGTCGAGCCCCACATCGGATTCCTTCATAGAGGGGTAGAGAAGCTCGTTGAGACACGCATGTACATGCAGAGCCCGCCGTACATGGAAAAACTGGATTACATAGCGCCGATGAGCGTTGATGAGCTGTACGTATCGACAGTGGAGAAGGCGCTCGGGATAGAGGTCAAGGAGCGCGCGCAGTACCAGCGCATGATACTGCTTGAGCTGCAGCGCATTGCCAGCCATCTGTTCTTCATAGGCGCGCTTACAAACGACATGGGAATGATGTTCACTGGCTTCATGTGGGGCTTCAGGGACAGGGAGCTTATCCTGCGACTTCTGGAAGAGGCGACGGGGCAGCGCATGTTCTATGTGAACATGCGGCTTGGGGGCATGGTGAACGACTTCCATGGCGACTTCGAGCAGCATGTACTCAAGACCATGGACTACATGGAGAAGCGTATACCGGAATATGAGAAATTCCTCGAGAAGAACCCGATATTCAAGCAGCGTACCAAAGGTGTCGGGGTGTTGAAGAGGGACGATGCCATTGCACTCGGGGTGTCAGGGCCGGTCCTCCGCGCGTCAGGAGTCCCTTACGATGTAAGAAGGGATAATCCTTACTACTTCTACAAGGAGTTGAACTTCCGTGAGATGAGCCTCAACGGCGGCGACAGCTTCTCGAGGTACAGGCTGAGGGTCATGGAGATGCGCGAGAGCATGAGGATCATAAGGGAAAGCTTCAGGAAGATGCCGGAGGGCGACTCGACCGGGCAGATGGTCAAGCTTCGCATGCCTCCGGTGAAGAACAAGGTCGTGACCGTTGCGAGGGAGGTTCCCCGCGGGGAGGAGCTTATGTACATGGTCGCAGGCGACCAGAAGCCTTACAGGCTCTCGATACGCTCCCCGGTATTCATAAACCTGCATGCCCTGAACCATATCGCGAAGGGTCACAGGCTTGCTGATCTGTATCCAATATTGGGGTCATTGGACGTGGTGATGGCGGATGTTGATAGGTAGCATAGAATCTTTCATGCAGGCGGGAATAAACTCGTCAGACGTGCTAGTGTCGATCCTGTTCCTTGTATTGTATGCCGTGCTGGTGAGCATACTCATGTCAGTTTACGCCTATTTATTCGGATGGATAGAGAGGAAGGTGATAGCGAAGGCGCAATACAGGCACGGCCCGAATGTCGTGGGAAAATATGGCTTATTGCAGAACCTTGCGGACCTGGTGAAGCTCATAGCGAAGGAGGTGAGGTATCCGAGCAACGCCGACAGCAGGGCGATGGCGCTGTCCATGATTGGCCTTGTGTCGATAGTCGTTTTCGTGATACTCCTGCTTCCGCTCACGCCCGGCTTAGCGGCCACGAACTTCGGCCTTGGCCTGCTGCTGGTCTTCGTGGTGCTTGGCTTCTCGCCGCTGCTGCTTTTCATAACAGGCTTCGCCAGCGGCAACAAGTTCGGAGAGCTCGGCGCGCAGAGGTCTGTGCTCATGGTCATAGGCTACGATATACCTCTCATAATAGTTGTCGGCACCATAGCGCTCGCGGCAGGTGGCTTCAGCATAACCGGCGTCATAGGCGCGCAGCAGAGCCTGCCCTTTGCGCTGCTCATGCCCATAGGATTCATAGTGTTCTTCATAGTCATGCTTGCGGAGATGGAGCGCCCTCCGTTCGACCTGCGCGAGGCGGACTCCGAACTCATTGCGGGCTGGCTTACCGACGTGAGCGGGCCGTACTACGCCCTTGCGCTCATGCTCGATTATACGCGCATGTTCATGGGTTCGCTGCTGATAAGCATCCTGTTCCTGTCCGGATGGGCGGGGCCGCTGCTTCCGCCCCTCGTGTGGCTGCTTATAAAGGCATTCATCGTGTCGCTGTTCATAATCATAATACGCGCTACGGTGGTGCGCCTGCGGATCGACAAGGTTCTGCGACTAGGCTGGATATACCTGCTTCCCCTGTCGATAGCAAACCTTTTAGTTACGTTTATCATATTGAAGGGATGAGATGCTAAGGCCTGTCTTGGAAACCGTCAAGGCTCTCGGAAGGGAGAGGTTCACCATAGAGTATCCCGAGGAAAAGGAGTCGCTGCCGGACAGCTACAGGAGCATGTTCAAGCTCGACATGAGCACGTGCATAAGCTGCACCGCGTGCGCAATCATATGCCCTAACAAGACTATAACAATGGTGGAGACTCCCACAGATAAAGGGATAAAGAAGATGCCAGAGATAGGCATAGAGCGCTGCCTGTTCTGCGCCCTCTGCGCAGAGGTCTGCCCGCCGAAATGCCTGACACTGACGAAGGACTACGGTGTTCTCGAGTCGTACGACAAGAGGGAGTTCATAAAGAGGCCCGAGGAGCTCGAGTAGTGTTGCCATGTTCGACATTGTATCCGCTGGATTCGCGATATTCGCCGTGTTCACTGTGGGCGCGGCCCTGGCAGTCTTCTTCCAGAGGAGCCTGATGCGCGCCGTAGCCGCGCTTACTGTCTCGTTCGTGGGCAGTGCGGTGATATTCTATGTAATAGGGCAGGGCTTTATCGCCCTGCTGCAGCTTCTTGTGTTCGTAGGCGGACTCTCGACGTACCTTATAGTCGCTGTTTCTTCGGAGCATAGGGAGTTCGGGAGCAGGAGCATTCTCGTGGCGCTTGCCGTCTTATTTGAGATCGGGCTGTCGGTGATGCTGATAGGATTGCAGCCCGGCCAGCAGCAGAGTGCAGGCGCGTCAGGTTACATGGCGGCTGCGCTCGCGGGCTATTGGCCGCTCCTGTTTGTGATTGCTTTGGCGCTATTCGGGGCTGCGATGGCGAGCGTTCTCGTCATAAGGAGGTTCGTTAGGCTGGTAGTATGATGGAGCTGGCATACATAATAGGGGCGTGTATCGCGCTTGTCGGAATATCACTTGCAGCAATTGTAGTGGAGAGGAACCTTATAGTGATAATGCTTGCTGTAGAGCTCGTCTTCCTTGCCAGTACTGTTGCACTTGTGGGCTTCATGACGTATTCTCAGGGCTCCGGCCTTGGGATCATGGCCCTTCTGTCCATCTGGGCCGTGGCATCGATAGAGATAATAACGCTTGTCGCCTTCTACGTGTACATGAAGGCGAGAGGATACGGCTTCGACGTGTCCCTTCTCTCGAGGCTGAAGTGGTAGTATGATAGCACTCATGTTGATGGTACCGCTCGTGATCGCCTTGGCACTTGTCCTCGTGCTTCCACAGGGCATTTCAAAGTTCATCGCCATGGCAGGCGCGCTTGCAGGCCTTGCACTCCTTCCATTCATCGGCAGCGGAACGTATTCTGTGCCGTGGTTCTCGTCTGCCGGCCTTGCGTTCGGGCTCGTTACCTCGGTGTCGCAGATAAATCTCCTGCTGCTAGCAATGGTGCTCGGCATAGCTCCCCTCATACTCCTCTACTCTTTCGGATTCATGGACACGCACAGCCAGCAGCGGCGCTTCTATTCCGAGATGCTCGCCTTCGAGGCGGCCATGGTGCTCTTCGCGATGTCAGGCAGCTTCATAACGATGTTCATCGCCTGGGAGTTCCTTAGCCTGACGAGCTACCTGCTCATCGGATTCTGGAACGAGAAGGAGAGCGCGAACAGGGCCGCGCGGAAGGCAATAACCATAGTGTTCATAGGCGACATAGCGATACTCGCTGCCATAGCCGTAATGACAGGCGCATTCGGGACGCTGACGTTTTCGGGAGTTATTGCCGCGCTGCCGGGCAACAGCGCCGCGGCACTTGTTGTCGCAGTTTTGCTTGGGATAGCCGTGCTGACAAAATCGGCGCAGTTCCCGTTCCAGGAATGGCTTACTGATGCCATGGAGGGGCCTGCGCCTGTCTCGGCATTCCTGCACTCTACAACCATGGTAAAGGCCGGGGTCTTCCTTGTCATGGTGCTTCTTCCGATATTCTCCAGCGCAGGGATACTGCCGGTCATCTCGGCGCTCAGCCTGATAACCGTCGCTGTTGCGACTATGAACGCGCTGAAGGAGATGCACGTAAAGAGGGTGATAGCGTATTCGACGATACAGGAGCTCGGGCTCATGCTGTTCGCCGTCGCCTCCGGAGCGGTCCTTGCCGGCGTATTCCTCTTTTTCGCGCAGAGCTTCTACAAGGCGCTGCTGTTCTTCAGCTCCGGGGCCATGATGAAGGCAACAGGCGAGGAGGACATAAGGCGGATTTCCGGGCTCAGGCGCAACAACGCGCTCTACATAGCGACGCTCTTCGGGGTGCTGTCCCTGGCTGGCTTCGTGCCGTTTGACGGATTCTTCGCTGGCAGCGCGCTAGGCAGCGCATTCTCCACAAACCTTGTCTATTATGTCGTACTGAATGTTTTCGGTATACTCACGAGCTTCTACATGTTCAGGTGGCTGTTCTTCACCTCGAGGAAGGAGGCCTCGGCGGGCACGGCTGTAGGGTTCGAAATGCTTCCTAGGAGCATGGTCGCGGGCGCCATCGTGTTGGGAATTGCAGCCTTACTTGCGTCGTTCGCCTTCCCTTATTTCAGGTACCTCTTTGAGATGCCGTATCCGGTATATTCTGCGCTAGGCACGAGCACTGCCGACGAGCTGGTTGTGCTCGCGCTCGCATTTGCAGGCGCGGTTGCAAGTTACGCCGCGTTCAGGAAGGGCCTTGCACTGAGGTCCAGGGCCGCAACCGCAATCATTTACAGCAAGGCGCTCTTCAACGGGCTGTACGATATTTCTGCTGCGTTCATCCTAGGAATCGCGGCCGGGGCAGCTACCTTCGAGCACTGGCTCGACGTGGGATTCAGGGGCATCGGCATGTCCGTCTACTATTCGTCAGGATTCATTAGAAGGCTGTCGTACGGGGAGATAAACCTTTACGTGCTGACGCTTTCCGTAGCAACGATGGCGATGATTGCGCTTGTGTACTTTGTCAGGTGATGCGATGATGCTGCCAATGATGGATGTTTTTCTTGCGCTTCTCGGCGCACTCGTTATCGGGAACATCGGCCTTCTCGCCGCCTACAGGAAGCCTGCGCAGTTCGCGCTCAACAACGCTGTGCTCCTGCTTCTCCTGATTTCCATATCGTACATTTACGCCACGGGCCAGAGCACAGTCTATCTGGGATTCCTCTCGATAAACCAGTTCTCGCTCTTCTTCATGCTGCTATTCACCATAGGCATGCTCCTTGCGAACTTCCTGTACTACGAGTTTGCTGAGAATTACTGCGAGCTCGCAATGCTCGGCGCGCTGTCCCTCGTAGGCATGCTCATTGTCGCAGGTTCGACGTCCATAGTCACCATATTCCTTGGCCTGGAGCTTGTCAGCATGCCGATGGTGTTCTCTGTGCTGCTCGCTAAGCGCAGTCTCGAGGCCGCAGCAAAGCTGTTCATAATGGCATCCGTTTCTATAGCTCTTTTCTCGTTCGCCATGGCCCTGGACATCGGGGGCGCTGGTACACTGAACCTCGGCGCAAGCACGTACACATACCTTATGCTTTTTGTTGCCGTCATATTCATAGCTGCATTGGGATTCGAGACCTCCGTGTTCCCGTTCAACGTGCTGATACCGGACGTTTACGAGGGATCCCCTGCTTATCTCACCGGCACGATGGGGGGCATAAACAAGACGGCAGGCTTCGCCGCGCTTGTGCAGATACTGATCCTCGTCTTCATAGCCTACAAGTCGGCGTTCCTTGTCGTTGCGCTGTTGTCTGTATTCACCATGTTCTACGGCAACATAGCCGCGCTGATGCAGAGGAACCTCAAGCGCCTACTTGCATATTCCTCCATATCGCAGGCCGGGTACGTACTCATAGGCATAGCGACTTACTCGCCGGAGGGGCTTGCCGGGGCGCTGTTCCAGGTATTTGCGCACATGTTCATATTCATCGGCATGCTCGCCATAGTCGCATGGTTGGAAACACGCAACAAGCACACTATAGACGACATTGCAGGTCTGTCGCGCGAGAACAGGTATACGGCGTTCGCACTCACGCTGTTCATGCTCTCACTGATAGGGCTTCCATTCACTACGGGCTTCGTTGGCAAACTGCTCATATTCCTCGGTGCCGTAAACGGTGGATTGCTGTGGCTCGCCTTGCTAGGCATAATAAACAGCATAATATCCGTTTACTACTATGCGAAGCCCATCATGTCGATGTACGCGCTTGAGAAGCACAAGAAAGGGGTGGGCATGCCGGGGCTCGTCTCGGTTGTTGTCGCGCTTTGTCTGTTGATCACGCTGCTGTTTGGCGTATATCCGCAGCCGATGATAAACCTTGTGACAGCCGCGGCAGCGCATCTCTTCGCATGATCATTCGTGCAGTCCGTTATCTGCTTGCTCCGAGCCTTTGCGGAGCACGTAGCCGAACCCGTACTGATTTTTGTATTCGGCGTATCCTGCGTATACCGAGTTGTGATTGTTTGGGTCAAGTCCGTACCTGTACTCGCCGATGATAGGAACCCTTATGCCATCCCCGGATATCCTCCTCAATTCGCAGAGTGTCCTGCGGCGCTCTTCGGAGCTCATTGCAAGGACCTCCTCGTCTATCAGGGGCACCAAAGTCACAGGGTCTGGCTTGCCGAAGCTGCGCTCTTCCTGCGGGAATCCCGTATGCGTTATCACCGTGCTCCTGACCGCTTCAATTATCGTCCTGCGGTTGTCAGGATCTATGTTTGTCGGGGGCAGGCACAGACACGCATTTTCCAGGCCTATGGCCTCCTCTGGAATTGATGATGCGGGCACTATCAGCTTTCTCCCATGGCTGTCGCCGTACATGTCCTCAAAGTCTGTTCCCTTCCTGAATGTCTTCCCGATTCCAGGATAAATAAGAAAATACCCGGAAAGGGCAGGCCAGAAGCCCTTTCTGCGCAGTTCCTCCGCGTTTTCGGAACGTTCCGCAGCACGCAGCTCCGGTATTGTCGGCAGACGCATGTCCTTTGGGGCGTTCTCCAGGACATACATGTGTGCCGCAATTGGCTCCATCTTTCCGATATATTCTATGGGGCTTGCTGGCTTCTCGCGTGTAGGCATCGGCTTTTGTATCACAGGCATGTTCTCCCCCCTTACTACATCCACAGCGGATTATTTATGCGTTGTGGAACGCGCCTTCATGGCCACGTCAGTGTATCAGTATGGAAGGCACTATCCCAAGCGCGATTGTTGCTGCGGCGAGAAACGCGCCCGTATAGTATACGCTTTTCGGCATCCTCTCGACGGGCTCTGTCGCCCTTCCTGACATGAACACCTTCTCTGCTATCCAGAACAGGAATCCTGCGAGGGCAAGAATGCTCGCCAGGGGGAGAAGCGCGGCAATCCCGAGTGAGGAGTATGCGCCTATGAATATCAGTAGATCGCCGATGAAGCCTGATGTCAGCGGCAGCCCGGCAGCGGCGAATGCGCCGAATATGAACAGCCAGGTTATAGGACGGAAGTTTCTTATGACTCCCTTTATTGCCTTCATCTCAAGGGTGCCGTAAGCCTCGGCTATGGAGCCGGCTACGAGGAACAGGAGCGATACTGCAAGGCCGTGAGCCAGCATTGCGTACAGTGCGCCGTTGAGCGCCTGCGCGCTTCCGGACACTATCGCAAACGCCACTATGCTCATCTCCGTTATGCTTGTGTACGCTATCGCGCGCTTCAGATTGTGCTGGCGCATAGCGACAAGGACCGAGTATATCGAGGACAGTATGAACAGCGCGGCGAGCAGGGTCCCGTACTTCAGGGCCAGTGGTATCATCATGACGGTGAGTATGAACCCGTAGCCGCCGAACTTAAGGAGCACGCCTGCGAGGATCATGCTTCCTGTCGTCGGCGCTTCGGTGTGTGCATCAGGAAGCCAGCCGTGGAACGGGAATACCGGCGTCTTTATGGCGAATGCCGCGAAGAGGAGCACCAGTGCGTAAAGCTGCATCTGCAACGGAATGGTGTTGGCGCTGCCGATTATGGCGCTGATGTCGAATGTGTGTGGCGTGACGCCCAGATACAGAACCAGGAGCCCCAGAAACAGCGCCATGCTCGATATTATGGAATAGACAATGAACTTTATCGCGGCATATCGCCGGTTCATGCCGCCCATTAAGAGTATTATGAAGAACATGGAGAATTCGGCGATCTCCCAGAACAGGTACAGCACTATGAGGTTCGAGGCAAGGAAAAGCGCTATGGATGATCCCTGCACGAGAGCGAACAGCGTGCCGTAGATGCGCTCGTTGCCCTTTATGAAGTCCGAGAACACTATCGATGCCGCGAAGAACACTATCGCGCTCATGAGCACAAGTATGAGAGACACCGTGCTGAGCTGCAGGCCGAAGCTTATGCCGAGGAAGGAGATGTAGCTGTAGCTTGCGCTGCCGACCATGCCAAGCCTTGAGAGCGGAACTAGAAGAACGGCAAGCGCGAGTGTCGCTGTAGAGGCAATGATCTGAACTGCGCGTATGCCGCGCTTCTCGAGAAACAGAATAGGGATTATTGACAGAAAAGGTATTAAGACTATAAGTGGTAATATGGGTAGATTCACGCATGCACCGCTTGTGTGATAAAGGATTAAAAAGTATATAAAGCAAACTGTAATGTGGTTCTGTGGAGGAATCAGGCAAGGTTGCAGCAGACGCGACGCGCAAGAGGAAGTATACGGTACAAGAGCTTCTCAGGAGCGGAGCCAAGGACGGCGATGTCGTCGACATAGAGGACAGCGTGTACAGGGTGTTCAACAAGCTCAGGTTCGAGCGCGGAGGCGTGGCGCGATCAAGCAGGATAGTCGTGTTCGGCAGCGAGGGCGGCAGCGTGAGTGCCTCCTTCTGGGACAAAGGCGCGGATATAGTAGACTCGGTGATGCTTCAAAGGAAGGACAGGGCCATAGCCACAAACATGACCGTGCGCGGCGCAGGCGGAGAGCTCGCCCTGCACAGCACGAATTCCACGTATGTATCGAGGCTCATGCCTGCCAGGAGTGCAGTAACGGATCTCTCACAGCTGCGCGGCGGAGAGAAGAACGTGGACGTCTCAGGCAGGGTGCTCGCCGTTGGCCAGATAAGGTACTTCAAGAACCTGAGCGGAAGGGACAGCGGCGTGTCCGATTGCACCATGACTGACGGCAAGGTAGAGGCGCGCATAGTCCTTTGGGGCTCCTCAAGTGCGTGCGCAGGGGAAATGCATCCAGGGGACTACATAAAGGCAGAGTTTGTCTCTGTGAAGGGCACGGACAATGGGATAGAGATAACGGCCAATGACTCGGCAAGGGTGCTGCTCAACAGGAGGCAGATATGAGCATTGCCGACCGGATACATGAACATTCCAAAAAATACAGAAAGGTATTTAAAATAAAATGGAGAAAATAGGTGGTATGAGGGGTTGAAAGGATTCTTTTTCATATATTCCCACCCATATCCCAATCTTTTCTTGGAGTGTTTTCAATACTCCGGCCCCTCATCCTTCTGCAAACAAAAATAGGAATTTTAGCTATGCCTGTGCTATTGCTATGTCGGAACCCTTAAGGAAGCCGGAAGACATGCCTTTAAGGAACTCGAGGTCGGATGCCAGCCCGTCCTTGAGCGCGGAATCTGGGGCAACAAGCCTTATGTCGCGTATGTGAAGCACCTCGACTGCAAGCTGCAGGTCTGTTATGGTCTCCTTTATGTCCCTTGATTCCAGCACATAGGTCTCGTGCGGGTCCGTGTTCGCTATGCTGCACATGCGATCGAATCTTGATCCGCATTCCCTGGAGAGCACTATAGCGTGCCTGCCATTGCCGGTGAGATTAAGCGCGTTTATCTTCTTGAGGTCGACAAGGGAGCCCTCAACCTTGACGTGCGGGAAGCTCCTGGTAAGTCCCTTCAGGAAGCCTACCTGTAGGTCCACGTTGCGCTTCTCCAGCCTGCGCCTCACGCTTGCCTCTGCCCTTGATCTTTGGACCGGATCCAAGCCCTGCAGCCTTTCGCCCGCGTGCTTGAGGTAGCCGTAGTCCTCGAACAGGTTTACTATCTTGTCCCTTATGCCGTTGCAGTAGGAGCCGTTGCGGTTCACTATGGCGTCGAAAACCACCTTCATCGCACCGCAATCCGTGTGCCCCAGCACTACTATGCTGTCGATTTCGCCGCTGTTCACGGCATTCCCTATAGATTGCAGGAGGCAGTGCGCGTTAGCGCCGGCATTCCTCAGAAACAGTGTGTTGCCGTCGTTGTAGTTTTCGTCGAGATGTGCATTGAGCCTTCTGTCCATGCATGCAAGAACAATCCTCTTCGCCATTGGATCATCTGTTGTTTACGCTCCGGTCATTAGTCTTTTCGCCCTTGGAGGTAATGCCGCTGCAAGGTATATATTCTTGCCGCCTTCCACTCCCTGGGTATCCTTTTTGCCTCCGGAGAATCTGGACACATCCCAGGAATGCATAAGCGCAGGGCGCTTTGCTGATAGGAGGTAATGCATTTCAGAGGACCAGTTCCAGTCCCTGAATGGATTAGCAGGCACACGCCTCTTGTCGACGTTCTCTTCTACGACGCGCGCCGTTGGGACCTGGCTGCTTACTATCCTTATTTTGCGCACTTCTGGCATCTTCCTGGCGCTTATCATTGCATCGATTGACTTTGTAAGCAGGCGAAGCGGGTTCAAGGCCTCGCTCGGATACGCGGTAGCTATTATGTAGGTTGCCGTGGGATCGGTGCCGGCCTCTTTGCAGATCTGGCTCGCCGATGCCGTAGTAGCGTTGGTGAGGACTATCGTAGGAGAACTGCCGGGACTTAGTCGGGTGTTCTCCAGTTCGACACGCTTCGCCGATATCTTTAAGCCGACAAAATCGGAAAACATGACGTTCAGGTGCGTTCTTTGCACGCTGGGATTCTTGCCTTCTATCACTCTACGCATTTGCGAGAATGCATCTGACGACTCTAGTGCTACGCGGACATCCCGGGTCAGCAGTTTCATCCTTATTCCGTTTACGTCATTGTCCATGTTGAACTGGCTTACGAGGCCGCCGTCGATAATGTCATTGTGGTACTTTGAGTCAGAAAGCACCTTTGAAAGAACCCGTATGGCCGCGCAGTCGGAATGGCAAAGCACTTCTATGCCGGTCGCGCCCCTTCTTGCTATCGCATCCGTAAGCGACGTTATTATCCCGGCTGTGCTTGCGCCCTCTGTCCTGTAGAATATGGCGCTGCCGTCGTTACGATAGTGCTTGTCGAGTAGCTGTTGAAGCGCCTGTCGACGCATGCTACAACTGCAGTTACGTTATTGCTGCTCATTCAGTCACCAAATATAAACTACTGAAGTTCAGACTGGGAAAAATAGGAGGGCACAACTCATACGCGTTCGTTTGCATCGGGTCGCCTTTGGCGTTTTGCTTTCCAGAATTAATAAAGAGTACTATGTCTGGTCAGATTTAAATACCTTGCCTAGATTCAGGTTACTTTTCAGTAGAAAATCCAAAGTCGTTTATAAGCCTTTTGGTGTTTATTGGAGTTGGAGAGCCGTCTATAAGTGACTCGTACTTCTTGTTCTTAGGGAAGAGTATGAAGTCGCGCATGTCCCCGGAGCCGTAAAGCAGCTGCACAAGCCTGTCGTAGCCAAGGGCTATGCCGCCGTCCAGCGGAGAGCCGTAGCCCAGCGCCTCGATGAAGAATCCGAAGGTGTTTGTTATCGCCTGGTCGGTCATGCCCATTAGCCTTAGGCTCTTGCGCTGCTGCTCGGGGTCGCGTATGCGAATTGATCCGGATGCTATTTCCACACCGTTGAGAACGAGGTCGTACTGCCTTGCGATGACCTTCTCGGGAGCAGTGTCCATGAACTTTACAGTTGTCTCTGTGGGCGCTGTGAATGGATTGTGAGCCGGCTTCAGCTTCCCGGTGACCTCTTCCT